>CAJWRP010000064.1 GCA_913046025.1 uncultured Chloroflexota bacterium | reverse complement strand
ACACAGCCATTCAGTCCGCACAGAGCAATCCCATAATCTTCGCGGACAACGGAGAGTAGGCAGTAACTAAGTCTTGATTTAATAAGAAAAGGGCTTCGCCATCAGATGGCGAAGCCCTTTTCTTCATCTACATTAGACAGCCCATCTCGGAATACAAATGCGCATATGTAACCAGCTAGGGCCTTAATTATGGTTACGCCGTTCCAATCTACGAATTATGAACCGGGACCAAACGTTCGCTGAGGGATGTCAGGGTACAAAGAAAAGTGAGTGTGTACCGACACCCATCGCCCCTCTCTCTTCTCCAGAATCACCGTTGCGCGACCCGGCCTATGGAAGGGTTCGTGACTGCCATCGAAACCTACAGATGTCCAGGTGACTATTCCCCAAGCGTGCTTGTCATCGCCGCCAGCGTGAAGGTTGCCCAGGTCCATCTTGAATTTCTTGATGTTTCCCCAGATGCCCTCCCACTGGTTCTTGCGCAGGGTCTCTAGGCCGGACACTATCTGAGATTTGGTGCCAAACGACACCACGTCATCAGCGAAAATGTCCTCAGCGGAGTCGTAGTCCACCGTAGAACAGCACTTCTCCAGATCGGTGAACCACTGTTTGGCTACCACCTGGGGATCATTCGTAGTTATGGGGTCAACATTTGACTGAGCCATTTATTATTTACTCCTGCTTGATTGATCGATTTATTCCTTATTTATCTCCGGGCGTGGGCGCAGAAGGCGGGAAGTACTCCTGCACCGGTATCTCGATTACGCTAGGACCGTCGTGGGCCAGCGCTTCGCTGACGGCGTCCCCGATGTCGCTGGAGTTCTCAATGTAGTAGCCCTTGGCACCATATACCTCTGCCAACTTATCAAATCGAGGGTTTTCCAGGTCAACGCCGACATATCGCTCATTATGTAGGCGCTTCTGCTGGGCCTTCTCAGCACCGTGGCAGCCATTGTTTAAAACTATGCTAACCAGAGGTATGTTCCATCGGACCGCTGTATTGATCTCCTGGGAGGTATAGAGGAAGCCGCCGTCGCCCTGGATGCTAATGGCGGGTCGGTCTGGTCGGCCAAGCTTGGTGCCCAGACCAACACCATAGCCCATGCCCAGCGCTCCCTGCCCGGCGTAGTTGAACATGGTACGAGGGCACTCAAAGCTCAGCCTGTCATAACCCAGCCCTGGAGAAACACCGGCATCGATGGTCACCATGCAGTCTTTGGGGAGCACGCGCCTAAGCTCCGGGTAGACCTGCTGAGGCATCATGGGGTTTTCTGAGATACTCTGCTCTGAGTCCAGCCTTGTACGGCGGCTCAGAGCGAGACCCTGGTATTCGGCCTTCCATTCGGGCAGAGCCTTGCCCTCTGGAAGCTCGCTGCGCAGTGCATCCAGGAGTTGCTGTCCTACGGCCTTGGCGTCACCAACGATCCCTGCAGCCACCGGGTAATTTCTGCCGATCTCGATAGCATCAATATCAACCTGAATTATCTTGGTGTCCGGGTTGATGATGCTGTAGTTCCACGACGTTGACGCCTGGTTGATTCGGGTGCCAAAGGCGAGAATGACGTCGGCGCGGTTCATGGCCTGATGGGCCTCCCCTGAGCCACGACCGCCAGGAGGCCCAACATAGTTAGGGTTGCTGTTGGGAACGGCATCGTGATGGCCGTATGAAGGGACGATAGCCATGTCTAGAAGCTCCGATAGGGCCACGGCCTCGTCGCTAGCCTCAGAGTCCACCACGCCGCCACCGGCCAAAAGCAGAGGCCGTTCCGCCTGCATCAGCAGCTGCACGGCCTGTCGGATAGCCTCGGCATCGCCCTGTGGTCTGCCTGTGAAAGGGCGATAGGCGTCTGGAGCTAGAAAATCGTCTGAGATGGTCTGATTGTCCACCAGGTCTCTGGGCAAGTCCAGCATTACTGGCCCCTGCTTGCCTGACAGCGCTGTGCGGAAGGCTTCTCGAATCAGATGTGGCAGACGCTCCGTAGTGTTGGCTTGCACCGCCATCTTGGTGACTGGTTTGTACATGCTTACCAGGTCGAACGCCTGCGCGCCGTCCCTGCCGATGTACTCCTGAGCCGTATCACCAGCAATGATGATAATAGGAGCCCTCCCCTTATAAGCCAGCGAAGTGCCTGTTAGCAAATTGATGGTGCCTGGACCGGACGTCGTCATGCACGCCACCGGCTTGCCGGACGCCTTAGCGTAGCCGTATGCCATCAGCGCCGCACCTTCCTCGTGGCGGGCATCGATGAACTTGATGTCCTCTCGGCCAAATGTCTCCGTCACCATGCTATTGGTGGTCAGGCCCGTCACTCCAAAGATGTACTCCACACCCTCGGCTCTCAGCAACTCAAGAACGGCCTTACCCGCGCTCATCTCTGCCATATTCCCTCACTTGTTTATTCTGTAATTCCGGCAATGTTACCACATGCATGACCGTTCGCTGATGTCGCCGAAGACCTGAAACGATGGGTTCGCCCGTTATTCAAAAATAGCGTCTGCTAAATTCGGCAGCATTCCCCGTTATTCTAAAGAAGCGTCCGCCGATAATTGCTAAATTGCCCATTATTCAAAAACCAAAAATGGTGTTGAGTGGTAATCTCCCCTATAATGCGGCCAAAACCAAGAGGATTAATATCTCGGAGGCAGACACTATGAGACCCAACGTTCTTCGCGAGAAACTTGACGCTGGCAAACCCACCGTAAGTACCCATATTCACACCACCTGGCCATCAGTGGTGGAGGCAATTGGCCACACAGGAATGTATGACTACGTAGAGTTCGTGGCCGAGTACGGCCCTTCCGATCTGCACGACCTGGACAACCTGGCTCGCGCAGCCGAACTGTACAACATGGGAACCATGATTAAGGTGGACCAGAGCGACCAGGCCTACCTGGCGCAGCGAGGCATTGGCTCCGGATTCAGCAGCGTGCTGTTCACGGACGCCCGCTCCGCCGACGACGTTCGCGAGTGCATTCGCATTGCAATGCCAGACACGCCCGAGGACAAGGGCCTATATGGCGTCGCAACCCGACGTAACAGCTACATGGGATATGGCGGCTCCAAAGAGTACGTCAAGTCACTTCAGGAGACGGTCATCGCGATGATGATCGAAAAGAAGGGCGCCGTGGAAAACCTGGACGAGATTCTTGAAATCCCAGGCATCGACATGGTCCAGTGGGGCGGCTCCGACTACTCGGTCAGCATAGGCAGGGCTGGAGAGCGCACCCACCCAGAGGTTGTTGCAGCCAGAGACAAGGTATTTAAGGCTTGTCTTGCGAAAGGCATTCCACCTAGAGCTGAGATTGGAACGGCTGACGAAGCCAAGATGTATCTGGACATGGGCGTCCGTCACTTCTCTATTGGTACTGACATCGCCATTCTTTTTAACTTCTGGAAGAAAGAGGCTGATGCCATGTGGAAGGCCCTGGACGGCGCATAAGAAATACTCGGCAAACAAGCGGGGAACTGATTTGAAATTAGGCATCACCATACCCAACAACTGGGGTATTGAAGACCCGCAGGACGTTCTTAGCATAGCTCCCAAGGCCGAGGAGCAGGGCTTCGACTCTGTTTGGGTAAACCACCACGTCTTCAATGCCGGGTATATTTATGAGCGCCTGGGCCACAAGCCTTACTACGACGCGCTAACGACCCTGAATTTTGCCGCCGCCATGACGAAAAAGGTGCGGCTCGGCACGACGATACTGGTGCTCCCCTATCTGAATCCCATCGTGCTGGCCAAGGAATTGGCCACGCTAGACGTGTTTTCAGGCGGGAGAGTTACCGTGGGAGTAGGTGTGGGCGCCCTTCAGCCAGAGTCCGACGCCCTGGGCAGCCACTACCACACCCGAGGACGCTACGCCGACGAGAGCCTGGCCATCATGAAGGAGCTATGGACTCAGAAGGAACCTAGCTTCGACGGCAGGTTTTACCAGTTCTCTGGAGCGCCATTTTCCCCTAAGCCCCTGCAAAGTCCGCACCCCCCACTGTGGATTGGCGGCACCAGTGACGCGGCATTACGCAGAGTGGCCCGTCTTGGAGATGGATGGCACCCTAACCGTATGTCGGCCAATAAGATGCGCGAGAGCCTGGCCAAGTTGCAGACACAGTTGGACGAGCAGGACCGCACTATGGATGAGATCACCCTATCGATCAGGGCCGAAGTAAACGTTCTGACCGATAGCTCAAGCAGTGCCGACGAGCCTCTGGTGGGCACACCGCAACAGATAGCGGACTCTATCAAGGGTTTTGAGGCGCTTGGCGTTGAAGAGGTTGTCATGCAAATAGGATCCCTGGACGCTGCTCACATTAACAATGTAATGGACAATTTCGCTGATAAGGTGATGCCACTAGTCAGGTAAATTTATTGAAGTGGGAAATGGAAATTTCGAATCTGCCAGATGATGCCCCTGGAACTCAATTGTTCCCTCAATTTGAGAATCGGATATATGACATGATTGCGGAGGAGATTGAGTGCCTTACCGATGAACAGTTGGATTTCGACTCTAACAAGTGGGGCTGGAGCGAATGGAGCATCCGTCGCAACGTCAGCCACATGGCATCTGGCGACTTCCGTTGGCTATTGCGGCGTTGGGGCGAGGTTCTGTTTCCCCAAGGCTTTCCCCCCATAGCTGATCTGGACAGCATCTTATCTGTGAAGTTCGACCGACGGCTGGACGAAAACGTATATTGGCAGATTGAAGACATTATGGGCGTCTTGCGCCGGGCATTGGATCTATCGTGGTCCATACTTTCGCGGGAGAACGCCGGTTCATTGAGAGCAAAAGAAGCCACCTGCGACATTAGCGCTCTGCCCTGGCAAGAGGTACACCCAAACGGCCTTCGCGTTGACTCCGCTGGTCCTACCCAGGCCCATGTTTCGCTGGAGGCGACCTTTCGCCACCGCTGGTTCGAATACATCACTCACCTGTACAACATCCAGAGGCTGAAGAAGGCCCAGGGTCTAACGGCCAAAGTAAATATACCGTTCAAGGGATACTGGTCGGCAAAGGACTGGGACCGCAGCGAACCTTGAAGTCAGCGCTAAACCTTCCCCCCGAGATGCCAAGACTAATGCGCCGAACTTGTACATTCACTTAAACCACGAAAAAACCGCCGGAGATACAAAACAATGAAGATTGGAATGTCGCTGACCAGCAGCTACCCAACTACAGGCCAGACCAAGGCCATAATGGGCAACCTCATTGAAGAGGTCGAGTTGATGGCCAAGCTGGGTTTTGATTCACTGTCGCTGGGCGATCACCATATAACGACCAATGATTACGTTCAGGTGCTGCCAGCCATGTCACGGCTTTCCGCTCACAGCGGGGACATGCAGCTTCTGCCCCTTTTTCTACTGCCGTTCTACAACCCCATTCTTTTGGCCGAGCAACTTGGCACACTAGATGTGCTCTCGGGCGGTCGTACCACGATCATCTGCGCGTTGGGTCACCAGCCCGAGGCTCATGTTGCATACCAGACTCCGCAAAAGGTCCGGGTATCACGCTTCGTAGAGACCTTCGAGATACTTCGTCTGCTCTCGTCTCAGGACAACGTCTCATACCACGGCAAGCACTATTCCTTCGACAACATTTCCATAAATCCCAAACCGCTTAACCGGCGCCTGCCTATGTGGATGGGCTGTAGTGCAGACGTTGCGGTACGCCGAGCAGCGCGGTTGGCTGATGCCTGGGTTATTGAACCAGGTTGGCCTCCCGACACCGTAGACCTCAAGATGAGCGTGTATAAGAGCGAACTGGGTGAGCTAGACCGCACCGACGTGGTCACCGAGACCGTGCTGCGAAGGGACATACACCTAGCGTCCACTGCTAATGAGGCACGGCAGCAGGCCCAAGGCATTATGGAAAACGGCTACAGAGGCTATGATGCCCAGCAAATGTCCGAGTCCCTTATTGTGGGCGGGACCGACGAGTGTGTAAATTACATCAAGAGCATGGAAGTTCTCGGGGTAACTCACATGCTGTTCCGTTGCGCGTTGGACGATAGAGAGAACGCTCTACAAACCATTCGAGCGCTTGGCGAGGAAGTCATACCCAGGCTTCGCTAGGCCTCTGATAATCTAAGTTGGCATTTACAATGTCCCTGATATCTCGATTCCCCATATTCAATAGAAACTGAAAAAATTTGCAGATACGAGAAGGATAAGAATTAACATAACTAACACAGCCGATACACCCAGAAAGTTCATAGCACTTGGCACACGGCCTGAATGATAGTGGCAATATGCTAAATACGTCTTTGCAGGACTACCGCATGCCGAAGACCATAGACCTGCCTATGATAAACACTGTAATCATTGAGGTCCCTAACCCTCTCCATCCCTTTGGCATTCGCAGCGTAGGTGAGTCTCCGATAGTGCCACCGCTGGCTGCCTTGGCAAACACGATCCATGGGGCTGAAGGCGTGCGCATGACCAATTTGCTGATGTCTTCTGGGTCTATCCTGGAGGACATCAACAAAGAGCAGGTCTTTGAACGGCGGGGTTATCATGACATAAATTGACGCCCAGGGTATCGCAGCGATAAAATCACGCTCAATTCTCAGCAGCCTACAGAGTTCAACCGGTGGCAATCAGCGGCCCGGTAGCAGAAAGGGACAGACATGGGACAGGTCGTTATTGGCATGGGGTCGTCTCACAGCCCGCAGTTAAGCACGCCATCTGAGCTCTGGCTCAACCACGGCGAGGGCGACAAGCAGAACCCCGCCCTGCTGGACAACGCCGGCATACACCGCACCTTTGAGGAGCTGCTGGAGATTGCACCATCAAATATTGCGCAGCAGTTGACTCGTGAGAAGATGGAGGAACGCCATCAGGCCAACCAGAAAGGTATCGCCAAATTGGCTGAAGCCTACGTCAACGCCAATCTGGATGCGCTGGTTATTATCGGCGACGACCAGGAAGAGATGTTCAGGAACGATCACCGTCCCGCTATTGCAGTCTACTGGGGCGAAAGCATAACAAACGGCGCGGTACACATCACACCAGACATGTCCGAAGCCAAAAAAGCGTCCGCGTGGGGTTGGAGGCAACCGAATGGCGAAAAAACCTTCCCTGTTGCGTCAGACATAGGTCTTCACCTAATCGAGCACCTTCGTGAGCAGGACTTTGACATAGCCCACATCAAACAAGTGCCGGACTGGCATAATCAGATGGGGCATGCTTTTGCATTCGTCTACCGACGAATCATGCAAGAAAAGATAGTCCCGACAATTCCCGTGATGGTAAATACGTATTACCCACCCAACCAGCCTACGCTCAACCGCTGTTATCAGTTAGGTACAGAGATCAGAGCGGCGGTAGAGTCGTGGCCGGGGAACCTTCGAGTCGGAGTGATAGCGTCAGGTGGCCTAAGTCACTTCGTCATCGACGAGGAGATGGACCAGCAGGTAATGACTGCTCTTAGAGAAGGCGATAAAGACGCCCTGATTTCCCTTCCCAGGGAGAGACTGGATTCGGGAACATCTGAGATACGTAACTGGATAGCCATGGCAGGGGCATCCCAAGGCCTAAGCCACCAGTGGTCCGACTACGTACCCAGCTACAGGACCATGGCCGGCACCGGGTGTGCCATGGGATTTGGCATCTGGTCCCAGTAAGCAAATTTGCTTTCCACCAGATGCGCATCAATGCTGGAGGTCGTAAACGACGAGAGAGAAATCACGAAGGGATATAGAGCTTGGAAGGCACTTATAGGGCGGACCACATAGGCAGCCTACTCAGGCCAGCTGAGGTCAAGCAGGCTCGCGATGCTTTCCGCGGCGGTACCATCAACCGCAGGCAATTGAAAGCGGTGGAGGACCGTGCCATCCAGGTAATTATAGAGCGCCAGCGTCAGACGGGTATCGACGTCTTTTCCGACGGCGAATTCAGACGCTCCAGCTTCCAGAACGTCCTGGCAGAATCGGTACAAGGCTATATCAATTCCGAGGTCCCGTCAGTTGTACGAATCTGGCAGGGCCCAGGCGATCACCCTCAAGAGCAGGGCACAAACCTGGTGGTGGGAGGGAAGCTCCGTCCCAAACGCCGCCTTACCGGAGAGCAGACAATCTTTCTGAACGCCCACGCACCGGGACCGTTCAAGATTACTCTCCCGAGTCCTAACCAGTTCCCAGCCATCAGTTATCAGGAAGGCCTAACTGACAAGTTCTACCCTACTCGCTCCGACCTCCTGTGGGAGATTGTCGGCATTCTCAAGGCTGAAGTGCAGGCGCTGGTCAGCGACGGAGTCTCCTATATTCAGCTTGACGCGCCTAGATACAGCTACTTCGTCGATCCCAAATGGCGGCAGCACCTGAAAGACATGGGGCAAGACCCGGATAAGCTGTTTCAAGAGGCTGTGAGAGCAGACAACACCTGCCTGGAAGATGCGGTGCAGGATGGCACCACGCTGGCCATACACGTGTGCAGAGGCAACAACCAGAGCATGTGGTATGCCGAGGGCGGGTACGAACCCATAGCCGAGACTCTATTCGGGACGCTTAATGTGGACAGGTTCCTGCTGGAGTACGACACCGATCGCGCTGGTACCTTCGA
>CAJWRP010000063.1 GCA_913046025.1 uncultured Chloroflexota bacterium | reverse complement strand
GTCGTCACAGGAGTAGCCGGTCCAGGTGAACAGGCCAGTATATCAGTGGCCTTGGCTTTACCCTTGCCCTTGCCGCCAGTCGTGCTATTCCAGCGTTCGAAGCACTCGCCGGTAGTCTTGTAAACGCCGTCGTTAGTGACCAGACCTAATGAGAGGAGGTCTTCACTACAGGAGGTGGCATCGCCGAAGTCCACGGAATCTGTGGACTCGTTGCACAGCTCCAGAATTGGGTTAGGCGTGAGAATTATCGAAGACGCATCATCATCGCCATTTTTGCCGTTCTGGGGCTTGGCGCGCAGCCTGGCGAAGACATAGTAGCCCTGGCTCTTGCTGGGTATCTGAACCTTTGCAGGATCGCCGTCGAACTGCTCTGCGCAGGGGTCGAGGGCAATAAGATCAGTAACGCTGGATTTTTTGTTAGAAACATACTGTAGAGTGGACTGTCCGTACTCTCTGACGAAAACAGACTTCCCACCCGGCGTTGAATCACACGTAAAGTCGTCACTTTTGCCATGTATGTTCAGGTTGAAATGGGGACCGCTGGGGTAGCCGTTGCTTCGAGCGATAACGTTGTTATCGGGCCTAGATGGCTTTGCGGCCTGTGCCGTGGGTATCTGGCTAAATAATAGGAAGGCAGCCGCCAGCGCCATAGTAACCAGCGGTGCAATCTTAAAGGGATTTCTCTTCATCATCTTCATCCTCCATCAAAAGTGAGGTTCTCGCTTCCAGTACAGGTTTGCCGCACAACGAGTCTCGTTAATTGATCCCTGGTTTTTCAACCGTACGATACGAGAGGTGTGGAGGAAGTATTCAAAATGTTTACCTCAGGCGTTGAAGTGGACTGCTAAACATGGTCAAATGGATTGCATAACCCGGACAATTTTATTGAGTCTTAAATGGGTTATTTCCCCCTTTGCCGCGTTGACGACGACATTCTCAAAGGCGTACAATCAGGATGAACTTGTCCCGAGAGTTTTCCTTGGGAATCATCAATCAGAACCAGTATGGAGAACACAAACCAAGGCCATGAAGTAAAAATTTCGGTAGGAGAAAGCTTATGGATTCACGCCTCGCTAGGAAAATCGAAAAAGCTAAGGACTACGCACTTCAACCAGAGCGGGTCAAATTCGCCAAGTACACAGCTACATTCAAAGGCGACAACGACGACCACGAAATTTCCTACGAGACAGGGGTATGGCGATGTACCTGCCATTACTTCTCCGGCCATGACACCTGTAGCCACATTATGGCAATGCAGATGATTCTGGAAGACATGGTGACCTCGGACTTGGCAGCAACAGCGTGATAAAGCAGCTGACCTACAAATGAATAAATGAAAGAGGCAGGTTTTTTTGACCCTGCCTCTTTTTATATACTAGCTATTGGTGCTGCCTAGAATTTAGATATTACTCTTCAAATCCCGAAAAAACTATGCAGGCGTTCTGCCCGCCAAAACCGAAGCTATTGGATAACACCTTGTTGACTTCCAAGTTCCTGGCTACGTTGGGAACGTAGTCAAGGTCACATTGAGGGTCCGGCGTCTCGTAATTAATGGTTGGATGAATCTGGTTATTGCGAATCGACTGTATGCAAGCCACTGCCTCGATGGCGCCTGCTCCACCTAGGGCATGTCCTGTCATAGACTTGGTGGAGCTAATGGGTACTTTATAAGCCTGATCACCAAAGGTCTTCTTAATTGCCAGGGTCTCAACCATGTCATTCATAGGCGTAGAGGTACCATGAGCGTTAATGTAGTCGATATCGCATACATCTAGGCCAGCGTTTTCAATGGCCCACTTCATCGCTCGCGCCGCGCCGGACCCATCTTCGTCCGGCTGCACCGCGTGGAACGCATCGGAGGATACGGCATACCCGACGATCTCCGCCAGTATGTTGGCCCCACGATTGGTGGCATGCTCCAAGCTTTCCAACATTAGTATCCCGGCGCCTTCAGCAGGGACAAAGCCGTCACGACCTGCATCAAATGGCCGACTTGCCTTCGTAGGGTCCCCCTCACGGCGAGATAGCGCCCTGATGACGTTAAAGCCACCCAGACCCAGTTCGCATATGCCCGCCTCACATCCGCCAGCCAGTATGACATCCGCGGCGCCTCTTCGAATAGCCTCGGTGCCTTCGCCAATGCCCTGGTTCCCGGCCGCACAGGCAGTTATGACAGTAGACGTGTAACCTTTGATTCCGAAGATGCGACTCACGTTGGCGGCCGCCATGTTCGGCAGAATCATAGGGATAAAGAAGGGGCTCATCTTCATGCCGCCCCGCTCAAAAAGAACCCTGGCTCCATCTTCTGTAGTGGGAAAACCACCATTGCCGTTTCCCATGACAACACCCATTCTTTCCGAGTCTTCCTTGGACATATTTAGACCGGCGTCCTCAATGGCCAGTGCTGCAGCGGCCACAGCCAACTGGGTGAAGCGCGCCATTCGTCGCGCTTCTTTGGGATTAACATATTGACCCGGATCGAAGTTAGGCACCTCCCCGGATACCTTGCAAGGGTACTCGGTGGGGTCGACCAACGTCATTGGACCTATTCCTGATTTTCCAGCGACGAGGCTCGCCCAGTAATCCGGAATTGATGAGCCAAGAGGCGTAACGGCCCCCATGCCAGTCACCACCACTCTTTTTCTTCCGTTGACCATGACTTACCTCTTGGAGTTACCCGGCAAGCTGCCCGGGTCTTTTGATAAGCGGGAATTCTTTTTTGTATTTACAGGCTTCATATTTGGATAAAGTTCCGGCGATATACCCAGAAGCTCTTCTCTAATTTCAGCAGCAACAGCCAAGGAACCTGTTCCCAGTACTATATCCCGGGGGCCAGCCACCTTAATGGCGGAGCGGAAAGCTTCCGCAACGGTCTCTGCCTGGAAGGCGACTTCAATACCTTCCTTGGTCACAATATCCGCAATCTCACTGCCAAGAGAGGAGCGCGGATGCCGAGATCGAGCGGTAAATACAACCGGCTCCAATGTTTCCAGTTCCTTGATCATGTCTCTGGCGCTGTGGCCCCCCAGGGCACCAAAGACCAGAAACACCCTATCATATTGAAAGTATTTCGGAAGCGCTTCCACCAGTCTACTAACAGAGTAGGGGTTATGAGCGCCGTCCACAACTATCTGACATTCCGAGTCGGAATTACCTGTCAGCACTTCCAGTCTAGCAGGCCACCGAACATTTCTTAACCCTTGCCCGATACATTTCTTGGATAATTTCTCGTTGACCATATAAGCGCCGGCTGCCAGAGTCTCCATTGTGGCAACGGCAGTGGCTGCATTTTCCAACTGGTACTCGCCCAGCAGTGGCATCTCTAGGTCGTATTTATCCAGTGAACTCTTGATCTGGAAGGTTTGTCTCAAAGCACTCATGCCTGTTTCCCGCCAACTCAGCTGCTCCTTAACAGACACAAGAGGCGCTCCACGCTGCTCGGCCACATCGAGAAATACAGCCATGGCCTCGTCGCATTGAGGGGCGACCACCACAGGTACTCCAGGCTTTATAATGCCAGCTTTTTCAAAAGCAATCTTCTTGATAGTGTCGCCCAAGGTGGCCATATGATCCAGGCTGATAGACGTAATGACTGAGACTTCGGGCAGAACGATATTCGTTGAGTCTAGTCTGCCACCTAACCCGACCTCCATTACCTGAAAGTGCACCGCCACATTATGGAAGTGGACAAAAGCCATGGCAGTCATTGCCTCGAAGGTGGTTGCCGGACCATAATCCCCATTCAGAGCAACCTCTTCGATGACGGGCCATATCTGGGCCAAGACGCCGGCAAATTCCTCTTGCTTAATTGGGTCCTGTCCGATTCTAATTCGCTCTACCGCACTATGAAGATGGGGTGACGAGTAAAAGCCTACCTTGTAACCATGAGACGTAAGCATGGAGGCGATCATGGCTGAGGTGCTGCCCTTGCCTTTGGTACCGGCGACATGGACCGTCGGCACTTTCAAGTGGACGTCTCCCAGCCGACCCATGAGATAGGTCATTCGCTCAAGATGAAATGTCGAATGCCCAGGGCTATTGGTGGACCGCTCGAAATCGGCCAGGCCCATCACCAGTTCCAGCGCTTCACGATACTTCATATCGGGAGCGTTTTTTGATCCTGAAGTGTCAATTGTGGATTTCAAATACAGACTCGTTACAAATCTTGCTTAAAGATACATTAAACTTTACCGCAAATCCTCACAGCCGTACATCGATAGCGTCAAGTTCCCGTGGCTACAAGTAGTGCGGGAAAATGAGCCATCCAAAAAAATCTACAAATAGACAGGGGAGGCATTAGCCTCCCCTGTCATTAAGAACGGTTTCTGAGTTAGGGAACTACGACGCTGGCACCAACGACCTGCTACCGTTTACTCCCTCGGCCTTGATGCCGTCTGAGGGCAACATAGCGTTGATACGCTCGAACATGGATGCCGCCTTTTCGATGGTCTCTGCATCAATCTCGCTGCGCAGCAACGCGTGCTTTTGCAGCAGGTATGACGCTGGCCTATACGTATCAAAGGTGCCACCGGCAATACCCTCAGTCCCGAAGTGCGCCTGCACCCGGCGTGCGATTCGAGGATCGCTGTCGGTGATGCCCTTCATGGTCACCGTGGCTGGAAGTTCGCCCGCGTAGGACTCGTTCACCAGCTTCAGGTAGAACATGGGGTCCAGGATGTCCTCGATATCTGCGGTCCTGATCTTGGCGACCTCAACCCACTTGATTGGATTGCTGCGGTTGATTACGCCGTTGCGGTTGATGGCATCCATCTTCTCCTTGTTTTTAGGCGTAACGTCCATCAGCACCGCGACGCTGACGTAGTTCTCCCCCAGCAGGGAGACGAAGGTAGGCAGATTGTCTGCACCACCGACCGGAATTACCACCCATCGAGGATCCAGGCGCTGATGGCCCTTAGAAGCACACAACTCGCCGAGAATCTGCAGGTAGATCAGGTCTGAAGCCGAGTTGACCATCAGACAATGAGGAGCTAGGAACAGCGTATTGGCCAGCCTGTGGCCCAGGGCCACCTGCAGCGGGAACACTGTCTCCAGATCGTTGCTTAGCGTATCGCTGTTGATGACAGTGCCCCTGTCATCCACGTCTTGCACTGTGCGGATGCGGTCCAGGTGCTTGAGGTTAATCATAAATGGCGAGTGTGTTGTGTAGATTACCTGGTGCTTTACGGCCAGGCGCTCGTCTATGAAGCGCAAGAAGTCGTACTGGGCCATGGCATGAAGATTCAGGCCAGGCTCGTCCAGCAGCAGTACCAAGTCGCCCGACTCCTCTTCCTCTACCTGAGAGAAGTAGGCTAGGAACGAGAAGAACCATACGAAGCCCTTGGACCTCTCGTCGAAGGGCACGGAGACCCGATGACGGTTGTTCCATATCCTGACGTGCAGGATCGTGCCAGCGTTGAGCGGCGGCGAGTCGTTAGGGTTGGCAGGGGAAAGGTCGAACTCCACCCGCAATTGCTTGTTCTGGTTCCAGTACTCGAAAATCTCGTCAGAGATGCCAATAGATGCAGACTCCAATTCCGCCTTCAAGTACTCGTAGCTGGTCTGGCTCTCCAAACCCTCTAGGTCTGCTCCAACCAGGCCTAGCAGGGATAGGAAGGTCCTATCAGAATCATCAAGGTCTTCGCCCATTTCCTGGCGTAGGCGTAGGTCCTGAATGGAAATCCGGCCCCTCATGGTGCTGTATTCATCAAAATAGACGAATTTAGGCAGGAACTTCTGAAGATAATTTTCTATTAGTTGCTCTCCGACATCACCCTTAAACTTCTCAGCGATGTCTTTAAGCAGGGCTTGCACGGATGCCGGCTTAACATCCAGAGCTTCCAACTTGTCGGACAACTCGGTGCAACTCTCTGCTGACTCGGCGTGCGGCTGAATCTCCGGAGGCAGGCCTGCATTACTCAGGATGTGCTGAACTATGGCCTTCTCATCCACCTCAAATTCCCAATGGAAGTTGTTGGCATAGTCCTTCGCCACTGTGATGAGAGTAGACTTGAGCACATTTTCGCCCAGGTCGGCCTCGATCTTCTCCAGTTCCTTTTCGGTAATCTGGAATTCAGCGGTCAGCGCGATGGCCGGGTTGTCTTTGTGCGTCTTCTTGTACCGCACATAACCCTTCCGCGGGTAGTCTTTGAGGTCGAATTTATCTATCCCATCAACGGGATTTAATCGCTTCAACGCCCCAAGAAACGCCGTTTTCCCAGACTCGTTCTTCCCCACCATGCTGGTGACATCGTCAATGTCCACCCAACCCGAGTCATCGATGGATTTGAAATCGGTTACCTTCGCGCGAACAAGCTTCATAAACCCTCCAGAACCCAGCTCCGCCATATTCTTCTCAATACGCGTGCATTACGCCGTTCAAAGCACCGCGTTTGCAGAAGTCTTGTGAAAA
The DNA here is from genome assembly GCA_913046025.1 of uncultured Chloroflexota bacterium. Next base: position 2,158 of record CAJWRP010000063.1, on the reverse strand, counting down.
AATAAATGTGAGTTGGCCTGCACTACAAGAGCGCAACGTCACATCAATTAGCACAGCCTATAGAAGGGATGGAATGACGCGCAAGGTGTTTGAAGGTTTTCTTATACTTTTCTTGTTTTTTGGATAATGATCAGAGGCCATGATTGGAGCGAGGAGGTTGGAGGAGGCTCAGGCGTAGCCCAAATTGAACACACCGTGTTGCCATGAGGAATGTCGGGCCACGATGTCTGCCGACGCAGCCGACCTATTTTGACGCGACATATATATGCGCCGACATGGAGAAAGAGAGACGACTACCGTCAACATATGGTTCCAGAGCTTGACTTGCATCTTGTATGAGCGCATCGAACAGGTCGTCGTCTAAGCTTATTCCCGCTCGTCCTACAGCCAAACCCATAATCAGTCGTCGCAAGAACTCCTCGACTGAAGGGAAATGAGCCGTCTTCGTCTCAGGCCGAATCGAGATGTCTCTGAACCCCGACTCATTCATCAGCAGTCGTATCTCATCAGCATCTCCGAGACTAAACCCACCCTGCATTAAATTCGCGACATCCTTATTAACGTGCCGCTCAAGCCCTTCGGTAATTGCCAAATTCCCCGGGCTATACTCCAGAGCGCGCCAGGCGATGACGGTCACACGGCCACCCCGAACCAGTACTCGGTGCATTTCCCTGACTGCTGCAAGCCGGTCTGGAACGAACTGAAGGCCCTGCTGGCATATCGCAACGTCAAACTATTCATCTGGGAAAGGCAATTCCATTGCATTGGCTTCGTGCCATTCAATGGACGCGTCCAAGGAACGAGCCATCTCCAACATGCTGGCGTTCAGGTCAATCCCGATGACAGATCCAGTGTCGCCGACGAGCTTGACGGCGTTGCGGGCCACAATACCGGTACCGCAGGCGACGTCTAATACACGTTGGCCCGCTTTAACCCCGGCCAATGTTAGAAGGTCAGGCACCCACTAAATGGACATAGCCGGAACCATATGGTGTTCATAGGTTTGAGCCGGGGATTCATTACTGTGTTCCAATTGCTGTACTCCTGGTCGACTAAGAGAATCTACTCAGCGTAGCCGTCGGCCGCTCCCGCGCCAAGGTCCGGGCTCTGGTCCTCCGCCTGGGTGGCCAGCAACTGCTGCTCTTCCTGGCGTATGTGCTCCCACTCGGTTCGCATGATCTCCATCTGCACAAAATCCAGACCGCTGCGCCGGACCTTTCTCGACTCACGAAAGCCAGATTTGGCGAAAGACCGACGGGCTCTGTGATTCCAGTCCAGCGTATGTAGGTAGATCCGAGTCATAGTGGTGGTTGTGAATATGTGATCGATAAGAGTATTTACCGTATCGCGGCCGTAACCTTTGCTCCAGTAATCACGATTGCCGATCATGATGCCCAGCTCAGTCTCGCCGTTGCGTAGATCAATGTCGTAATACATGCAGTTCCCGATGTGGAGGCCCTCGTATGTATCTACACCGAAGCGTCTGGAACGAGGACTAGGGAAGTCTATCTCCTCACGAGAGTACCGCTGAAAGTCCTCAAAGGACATCGTAAGGGGCCTGGTGGCGTCGAGCTTGGCTAGCTCTTCGTCCACACGCCAAGCGTGGTCGTCCGGCGCATCATCGACACGCTTCTCACGCAGAATGACCTGTTTCCCCTTCAAGTGCACCTTCTCAACTAGCACGGGATTTCTTCGAGACCAACGAAAAGGCATCCTCAACTATTCCGACCTCATTCTGGTATGTAAGCACCGTAAGGGCTTCTTCGGTGGGCAGCCATCGCACACTATCAAACTCATGGTCGTGCAGCGAGACGTCGCCTCCAGTAGGGTTCATCAAATAATAAAGGACTTTTTTGCAGCAGCGCATGCCGTCATTGGGCCGACTGAACCAGTACTCTATGTCGCCGATGTACTGCTCTATTGCAATCTCTAGACCAGTCTCCTCGTTGACCTCACGAAGTGCCGTCTCTTCCCAGCTCTCGTCTTTTTCAGGGGTACCCTTGGGCAAGCCCCACATGAGAGGTCTCGTCCTGCCGCAAATCACCACTTCCACCCCGGCATCACCCATGCGATAGACCACACCACCCGCCGACACCAGGTCTATGACGTCCCTTTTCTTCTGGATTGTAATCCCGCCTCTTGTTTACTCCAATGAATT
>CAJWRP010000062.1 GCA_913046025.1 uncultured Chloroflexota bacterium | reverse complement strand
CCATCATCACCTCGCCGATGTCCAGGTCCAGAAGCCTCGCTGCGCCCTGATAGACTTCCGGTTCGGGCTTGTAGTGGTTGCCAAGGATATCCGGCGCCAATATGCAGTCCCAGGGAATGTCGGAGTGTTTCGCCATATTGGTCAGCAACGCAAAATGGCCGTTGGAAAGCGTCGCCAAAATAAACAGTTTTCGAAGACGGGTCAGGCCGGGTATGGAATCGGGCCAGGGTGTAAGGCGATACCATGCCATGTTGAGCACATGTTTGTCGTGTTCATTCAACTCGGTGATGCCAAGGTCTACCAGCACCTCCTCCAGCGCAGCAAGATGCAGGACGTCCAGATTGGCCCAAGGTAGTTCACCACTGCTGACCTGCTGTACTCTCTTCCCATACGCTGGTCTCCACCTGTCGAACAGGTCTTCCCAGTCGATGCTCAGGCCTTTGCTTTCGCTTATCGCCTGGCCCTCTCGAATGATCGAGCCACGGGAATCAACTACTGTGCCAAATACATCAAAGGTCAAAGCCTTCACATCCGCCAGAGACATACCAACCACTCCCCTTCAAGCGTTCCCAGGTCTACACTTGAATTTGCCCTTTTTGCTCACTGGCAATTGTATCTTTAAGGGCTGTACTGTCAAGTAAAACGGCCCAACATGATGCGCCTAATTAGCCAACCGCTACGAAAAGAATTTCTTGACATACCACAATACTGCGCCTAGACTCCGATTGCCGATGCAGGCGTTCACAAACCACTGCAACCAAGATCAATCTCAAGGGATAACAATGACTACTGAGGACAAACCAGCAGCCCTACAGGGCATCAAGGTCGTCGACTGGACAATATGGCAGTTCGGGCCCATTGCATCCACAATGTTGGGCGACCTTGGCGCAGACGTAATCAAGATCGAATCGTTGGACGGCGACCCCGGACGCACCGTCTTCCGCGCGGGTGGCGTCGACCGCAGTCTGCCCGGTGGCCGTACCTCCTATTTCGAAGCAATCCAACGCAACAAGCGCTCCATCGCTCTTGATCTCAAAAAGCCTGAGGGCGTCGCTGTCGTCCTGGAGATGATCAAGGACGCTGACGTGTTCGTACAAAATTTTCGCAAAGGCGTGGCGGAGCGTCTGGGCCTTTCCTACGAGATTCTGAAAGAGATCAATCCCAAGCTGATCTATGCGTCGGGATCCGGCTACGGCCCAAAGGGTCCCGATTCCGACATGCCTGCCCTGGACTCAGCTGCCCAAGCGCGTAGTGGTCTCATGTACGCCACAGGCCCCGAGGACGCAGACCCGTACCCGGTGCAGGGCGTCATTGGCGACCAGATTGGCGGAATCACGCTGGGCTGGGGCATTCTGGCGGCGCTGATGGCGCGGTCCATCCACGGCATTGGCCAACTGGTGGAGGCATCTCACCTGGGTAGTGCCATCTGGCTGCAGGGTCTAGCCGTCGGCATGGGCCTGCTTACACAGGACCGTCCGCCATCGGAGATCAACAACAGCTACCACTCGCCAAGAGACGCCGCGTTCAATCCATTGGCCAACTACTACAAATGCAAAGACGACAGGTGGATCATGCTGGCGAATTTCCAGGCAGATCGCTACTGGACCGACTTCGCTTTGGCGCTGGGTATTGAGGAACTAATTGACGAACCGAAGTTTCACGATATGGACGCCAGAGGTGAGAATCGTGGAGAACTGATCGCCATTCTAGACAAGAGATTCGCGGAGAAGCCATATGTCCAGTGGGCAGAAATCCTGGCTAGTTCGGGAGACTTCATCTTCTCGCCAGTGCAGCGGCTCATGGAGCTCAAGGACGACGTCCAGGTCGTCGCCAACGGCTACATCGCCGACGTAGACCACCCGACGCTGGGGCCGATCAAGCTGGCCGACCACCCCCTGCGATATAGCGAGACACCCCACAATATCCGCACCGTAGCCCCTGAGCTAGGCCAGCACACAGAAGAGATTCTTCTGGAGATGGGTTTCGGCTGGGACGCTATTTCTGGGTTACAGGAGAGAGGCGTGATTCTTTAGGGCCTGTGTTTTTCGACGAGGTCAAGAGGATCTATTCGCCGCTTATATGGAAACGTCAGTCTCCTGTTTGCTATGATGTAAGGGTCATACCTGTTTACGCAGATTGGCCACGCTCCGGGTTGTCCACCAACGCCGGGGCTTTTCTTATCTCCTAAACACGCCCTCTATGCCCGTGATCGACCCGAACATCGCCGTTTAGGTCGTTGACAGAGCCAAGGATCTCCCATAGCCTGAAACAAATGCCATTTTTGGCTTTTTCGGAGAAGGTTATAAGATTATCGGAGGAAAAGACCCTTTGACGACGTTGGTTACGGGTTGTGCAGGATTCATAGGCTCCAACGTGTGCCGCATGCTGACGGACAGCGGTGAGACGGTCGTTGGCGTAGACAACATGAACGACGCATACGACATTCGCCTGAAGCATTGGCGCATGGCTGAGTTGGAATCGAGGCCAAACTTCCACTATTACCATCGCGACCTGTCAGACCTGGGCTCCATGAGGTCGCTTTTCGTGAGTTATGCCTCAAATAGCAATCCTCCCTTCGCGTCTGTAATCAACATGGGAGCGCGGGCGGGCGTTCGTCCCAGCGTGGAGAATCCCTGGATTTATTACGAGGCCAACACTCTCGGCACCCTCAACCTTCTTGAGTTATGCAAAGACTTCGGTGTGAAGAAGTTCATCTTGTCATCCACGTCTAGCGCATACGGCGATAACACACCGATGCCATTCACAGAAGACGCCAACACCAGCAATCCGCTATCGCCTTACGCCGCATCCAAGAAGGCCGCGGAGGCAATGGTCTACACCTACCACCACCTGCATGATATCGACGCCACAGTGCTGCGGTATTTCACCGTGTACGGTCCCGCCGGACGACCCGACATGAGCATATTCATATTCATACGGGCCATCGCGGAGGGCATTCCCTTCACGGTATTCGGTGACGGCCAGCAGACCCGGGACTTCACCTTCGTTGATGACATCGCAAAGGGGACCATCGCTGCCACCAGGCCTGTTGGCTACGAGATAATCAATCTGGGCAACGACAAGCCAGCAGTCTTAATGGACGTCATCAACATGATCGAGGACATGGTGGAGAAGAAGGCTGAGATAGGCCACAAGCCCATGCACAAGGCGGATGTTCGCGCCACCTGGGCTAACATAGATAAGGCCAGAGACCTTCTGGAGTGGGCACCTCAAATACCTCTTGAGGAAGGCCTCAAACGCTCTGTGGACTGGTATATGGACAACCGTGACTGGGCCAAGGACGTTATCGTAGGCTAAGTTTATAGCCATTCACTTGCCTGTCGTGTGGCCCTTCAATATGGGAATAACGCCATACTTGTCGCATGCGTCAAATCGATTGCGAGAATGCATAGATTGATGTCGGATCATCGCCGAAGATCCTCTGTTGTTGAACACGTGCAATAGGTCCACCCTGAATCGCAATAAGTTCCAGCAGTCTCAAAGTTATTGCAATAAAAAATACAAATAACCTATTGCCGATATTTGGCGACAACAAGAATGAATAAATTAAACTTACCCACCTCTTCGTAGAAGTAATGTGTGTCGAATTTTTCGATTGTGAAACCGCTCAGTTCCAGGTCTTTCAACGACATAACGTTGTCAGAGTCGTGATGGCTATTAATGGCTTCGCCAAGATTGTGTGGATCCAATCCCTGAAGGCCTCTGAATGTTTTGAAAAATTGTATCGGGTGGGCTTTCATGTACCTAAGCTGGGTTTTGATGGGCCAACCACGGGCATGTTCGCAAAACGCATTGACGTCGTCCAAATGTTGTTCCATCAACAGCCTTTCGTCATAGAAAGTAGTTGCGAATACTGAAGGCCGTTTGACGTCATATATTGCTGCGGCCGGTTTGCCGTCATAGCGAAAATCCAACACAGGCAAGTCAGACGACCCTATCAGGAAGTCCATTATTAAGTATGCGCCCGGTTGTAGAAACGCTGTCAACTCCTGAATAAACCGCCTTTTGCTTTTGATGAACATGGAAGCTCTAATGCAAGTCACTACATTGGCGCTCAAAATATTGCCAAGTGCCGAGAGATCGTTCAGATCATATTGCAGAGCCCCCGGGATGTTATCCGCAAACAGGTCACAAGCTTGGTGTTGAAAGGGAGATTCTTGGAACAAATCCTCAATAATTAGAATGACCCGTTATGACCTCTGATATTAGAGCAATCCCAGTCGACCCAACTCCGCCTCCACCTGACTCATAGACTGAAACTGAATCGCCTTAATACCCACGCCCTTGGCAGATTCAATATTCGCTGCCAGGTCGTCTATGAACACACACTTCTCCGGGGGAATCTCCAAGCTAGCAAGACCCAGTTCGAAGAACGCTGCGTCCGGCTTGCATACCCCTAACTCATAAGACAGCAATAGGTCATCGAACAGCCCCAGCCCTGGCTGCACCTCAAGGCTCCGGTTGAAGTGGCCGATGTCTGTGTTGGACCCCAACACCAAGCGGTACCTTTTCTTCAGCCGTTCCAGAACAGGCAGCGCTTCTGGGTTGGGAGCCAATATAGAGTCCCAAATAGCCAGCAGTTCCTCTTGTGGAATATCTATACCTAGGCTCTCCAAAATACCTATTGCAAACTCGTAGGAATCGATCTCGCCGATCATGTAAGAAAAGTGGGCATCGGTATGGAGGATGGTCTCAAGAACCCGTTCCGGGGGCACGCGAGCTAATTTCCCCAGCGGTTCAGTGGCTCGCTCCCAGTGGGTCCAGACCAGGACGCCACCCATGTCGAATATTACAGTCGAAATCCCCAACTAATTACCTCATTTTTATAATATGAAACGGCACTTTTAGCCCGACAATAGCTTGTAACACTCACTATTTGAATCACCGATTCCGCCCTGTTATGATGTAGGTGCAGCCAATCCTTACCGGGAACGGTGAGCGTTACCATGAAAATCGAACTTAGCGCCTTGGTAGGCGTTAGCATAGCCATTATTCTATATACAAAAAGCCTTTCTGACGAGGTCAGGAGGGCTTTTGGTGTTATTTGAGGGATAGTTGATTTATTCTGGAGGCATAACGGACGTAGAGGGCGTAAAGGTGGGTCACCGAACCAACCTGGAGGCGGCAACGGGATGCACAGTGGTCCTGTTTGAGGACGGGGCCGTAGGTGGAGTCGACGTACGCGGCCCGTCACCGGGTACTCGCGAAACTGACCTGTTGCGACCAACTTACAACGTAAATGTTGTTCATGCTGTTCTGCTCAGCGGGGGAAGCGCCTTCGGACTTGATGCGGCGGGTGGTGTGGTCCGTTACCTGGAGGAGCATGGAATAGGCTATCAGGCCGGTGACGTGAAGGTGCCCATAGTTCCGGCAGCCATACTTTACGATTTAAGAATGATCACCAATAAGATTCGGCCTGGAGCGGAAGATGGCTACGCGGCCTGCGTGAACGCGACTGGAGAACCAATTACCGAGGGTACTGTGGGAGCGGGCACAGGAGCCACCGTAGGTAAGGTTATGGGATACGACCGAGGAGTCAAAGGCGGTATAGGCACGTCCGGCATTCACCTTGGTGATGGCCTAATGGTAGGTGCCATTACCGCGGTAAATGCCATTGGCGGAGTGTACGATCACCGCACCGGCGCTGTCGTTGCCGGCCCACGAGACCCAAAGTCAGGACAGATGCAGGACTCTTTAGCACTTATGACGTCCCCTGATTTTAAGAAACCAGTAATAGAACAGGGCACAAACACAACAATCGGCGTAGTGGCCACCAACGCAAGACTGACCAAAGAGCAGGCCAATAAGCTGGCATCTTCGTCTCACGACGGACTGGCCATGGCGGTGCGGCCAGCCCACCTTATGGGCGACGGCGATGTGTTGTTTGGAATAGCCACTGGCAAACATGGCCCAGAGGTGGAGCTAAACAGAATTTTAGCTGCGGCCGCAGTCTGCGTTAGTGACGCGATTGTTAAGGCGATACGAAGCGCAACAGGTCTGGGTGGTGTGCCCAGCATAACAGAGTTATCTCTTAATGGCTGAATTCGACAGACGGTCAACAATAGCATTCTTAGGCGCAGGCAAGGTAGGCGGCTCATTGGCTCTGGCCCTTTCCAATGCTGGCTATCCTGTGATCGCCGTGGCTAGCAGGACACCTGCTTCCGCAGACGCCTTTGCGGCGCGAATACCTGACTGCATTGCATACGGCAGCTACCAGGAGGCCGCTAACGCTGTTGACGTGACGTTCATTACAACGTCCGACGGCTATATTAGCCCTGTTGCAGCATCCGTGACGTGGCATTCGGGCCAAGCGGTAGTACACTGCTCCGGCGCGGCTTCTCTTGATCTATTCAACGGTCCGGTTTCGCAAGGCGCTGTGCCAGGGGCTTTCCATCCGCTGCAGGCCTTCTCGTCCGTGGAAAACGGCGTAAAGAGCATTCCGGGCACGACCTTCGGCATCGAGGCAGGAGACGATATCAAGCCATACTTCGAGCAGATGGCTCACGACATAGGAGCCATACCAGTCTTCCTACAGCCCGAAGACAAGGTGCTATATCACTTGAGCGGCGTCCTCATGGGCAACCTGCTCACCTGCCTGGTTGGCATAGCCGGAGGCGTTTGGGAGCACATCGGCTCCACCAGGGCCGACGGCGTAAAAGCCCTGCTGCCCATGATGCGTGCTGTCGCTAACAACATCGAGGCATCAGGTATTCCCGATGCCGTAGCAGGCCCGTATCCACGAGGCGATGTTGGGACGGTTCGCAAGCATTTAGAGGCGCTGACGGACCGGGACCCTGGTCTGCTGCCCATGTATTGTGAGCTTGCCCTGGCAGGGCTACCCCAAGCCGTCGAACAGGGCCTCAGCGACGAGACTTCGGACGAGATCCGCAATATTATCGAAAGCTATAGAGAGCGTTAACGGACGTAGGCCCTCACTCAGAAGGGAACAGAGGAGGTACCAGATGCGAGTAACGATTCGAGACCTGAGCAAAATGAAGGCACGTGGCGAGAAGATCGCCATGATAACCGCTTACGATTACACCTCGGCGATAATAGTCGAGAGGGCTGGCATTCCCATCATCCTGGTGGGCGACAGCCTGGGGAACGTTGTCATGGGCCACGACTCCACCGTGCCAGTGACCATGGAAGACATGATTCACCACATCAAGGCCGTAATGCGGGGTACTGAAAAGGCCCACGTCGTTGGTGACCTTCCATTCATGAGCTACCAGGCAGACACCGCTGAGGCAATTCGCAACGCCGGACGCCTACTCAAAGAAGGCGGATGCCAGTCCGTAAAGCTAGAAGGCGGTAGGGCAGTGGCAGAAACCGTTAGCAGGATCACAGAGGCCGGCATACCGGTAATGGGCCACCTGGGCCTAACACCTCAGGCTGTGAACCAGCTCGGTGGGTACCGAATTCAGGGCCGCACCACCAAGGCTGCTGTGGAGATGATTGACGACGCCAAGGCTTTGGAAGAGGCTGGCGCCTACGCATTGGTGCTGGAAGGCGTACCCAAGCAACTGGCCCAGATGATCACGGAGCGACTCTCCATACCAACCATTGGAATCGGTGCCGGAGTTAACTGTGACGGACAGGTACAGGTGTTCCACGACCTACTGGGACTGTTCGACGATTTCTCTCCCAAGCACGCTCGCAAATACGCCAACCTGTCCGAGATAATTCAGGGCGCTGTCTCACGCTACGTCAGCGACGTGCAAGAGCAGACCTTCCCTACCGACAAGGAGAGCTTCAGCATGAAGCCAGAGGTCGTGCAAGAGCTCACCGGACAACACTTTGAGACGGTATAAGTCTTCAAAAGCATGAGAGTCATTGAGACGGTCTCCGGATTTCGGGAAACCCATGCGTCGGCAGTAAAGCCACTGGGCTTTGTGCCTACCATGGGCTTTTTGCATGAAGGCCACATGTCGCTGGTCAAACGCGCCCGCGACGAGAATGCCACCGTTGCCGTCAGCATCTTCGTAAACCCAACCCAGTTCGCCGTCGACGAGGACTTCTCTACTTACCCACGCAACATGGATGCTGATCTAGATATGTTGCGAACCGCTGGAGTGGATCTGGTCCTCGCTCCTACGCCTAGTGAAATATATCCGCCGGGCTTCGAGACACAAGTTGACGTGGGCACTATTGGCTCCAAGCTAGAAGGTGAGCACAGGCCTGGCCACTTCCTAGGCGTGGCGACAGTAGTTTGCAAACTGCTGACTATTGTCCGCCCTGACAAAGTCTACTTCGGGCAGAAGGACGCCCAGCAGTGCCTGGTTATTCAGAGACTTAACGCCGACCTTAACCTGGGGGCAGAGGTAGTGGTTTGCCCTACAGTACGCGAGCCCGACGGCCTCGCCATGAGCAGCCGCAACGTGAATCTAAACCCAGAAGAACGAGAGGTCGCCTCTGTGCTGTACAGGGCATTGCTCAAGGCACAAAGTCTGCGAAAAGAGGGTGTGACATATGGCGAAGAGATTCGGCAGGAGATGCGGCGAATAATCTACGAAGCCCAGTTCGCCTCTATAGATTACGTTAGCCTCGCCAATTCCAGTAGCCTGGAAGAGCTGCAAGAGGTCACGGGGCCTGCATTAGCCTCCCTAGCGGTGCAAATCGGCAACACCCGGCTAATAGACAACATGATGATATGAAGCCTCGTAACGCGTCTGAATTAATCGATGAGTACTTCCCGAACAGTAAGCGTCCCCCTGAGCCACCTCCTGATGTTAATACACCGTGGCGTTTGTTGTCTCAGCTAGCACCATGGGAATACGTTCTTTACCCCAAGCGTGTCGGAGAGCAACGTCGATCGGTACCCAATAAAAAGTTTATGATTATTTCCGGCGCCACCAATAGAACGACCGAGAGCATAGCGACTCGCTTGATATC
>CAJWRP010000061.1 GCA_913046025.1 uncultured Chloroflexota bacterium | reverse complement strand
CCGGCATGATTATTTCGGAGGCAGCAAGCGTGCACCCCACGGGCGTTGCCCCGCTGCACCTGTTTACAGACGAGGTAATTCCCATGCTCAGGCAAATAGCGGAAGCTACGCATGAGTACGGCGTGCCTTTTCTGGTGCAGGCCACCCATGCCGGAAGACGCTCTCCTAGCCCAGGTGGAGTTCTGGAGCATATCTCTGTGGGGCCATCGTCCATTCCCGCGCCATCTCTGCATTTCGGCCAAATGATGCCTCACGAGATGTCGACGGAAGAGGTGGGGGAGCTTGTAACAGCCTTTGGTGACGCCGCACGGCGTGTGCGGGAGGCAGGTGCTGACGGAGTTGAGCTATCAATAGCCTTTGGAAACATCATCCCCCAGTTCCTCGCGGAGGCTAGCAATCAGAGGTCGGATAAGTATGGTGGCTCGTTTGAAAAGAGGCTGACCTTCGCCTACGAGATCATAGAAACCTCCAGGCAGCAACTCGGTAAAGACCTGATTCTGGGTATTCGTGTTACAGAGGACTACCTGGATTACGGCCTCAATATGGCAGACCTAAAGCGTATAGTTCCCTTGCTTGAGGCTACTGGCAGCTTGGACTACGTGAGTGTGTCGGCAGGGACGAACTACGACCTGGACAGCGCGGCCAGCATCATTCCCTCTCACTACTTCAAGCCGGGAGAGTTTGCAGGATTGGCGGCAGAGATTAAGGCGACGGTTAAATTGCCCGTGATAGGCGCGGGACGTATGAACAGCCCTCAGCTATCCGAAAGCATGTTGGTGGATGGTCAAATGGACATGGTTGGCATGGCCAGAGAGCTCATTGCCGACCCGCACTTCCCTAGGAAGGCCAGAGAGGGCTTACTCAGTGACATCCGACCATGTGTTGCTTGCAACGAGAGTTGCAAGGGGCACCAGGCTGTCGGCCAGCCAATCACTTGCATCTACAACCCGGTGTCTGGGCGGGAAGGGAAGTGGTCTGAAATCACACCGACAGCTGTTCAGAAGAGTGTCCTGATTGTGGGAGGTGGTCCGGCGGGCATGGAGGCGGCCAGGGTCGCTGCTGAAAGAGGACATCAAGTAACCCTGGCGGAGAGATCCGATCGGCTAGGGGGTCAAGTAAACGTCGCTGCCTCTGTACCGGGGCGGTCCGAATTCGGAGAGATAGTTCGATTCTTAGAAGGCCAGCTTAGGAGATTGAAAGTCGAAGTTTTGCTCAACACCGAGGCTTCAGCGGAAATGGTTACTTCTCGCGGCGCCAATGCGGTGGTTATCGCCACAGGCTCAACACCTTATGTGCCGCAGATACCTGGTTCGGAGGGCGGCAACGTACTCTCGGCGCGGCAGGTGCTCGAGACAGACGTGGCTGTAGGGAACAGTGTTGTTGTCATCGACACACAGGGCATGAGACTGGGATGCGATGTGGCCAACTACCTCTCCAAGCAGGGCAAGGATGTGGAAATCGTAACGGGCATGCCCTACGTGGGAGAGCACATTCAGGCCGGTGTATGGAGGCACTTGTATGAGGAGCTACTGCGTCGAGGTGTGAAGATGACGCCACTCACGGGGGTGTCGTCGATAGGGGAAAACACAGTAAGTACCTTTAACTCCGTTTTCACAGATGCCACGCGGGTAATCGAAAGAGTGGACAGTGTTGTGTTTGCTTCAGGGGGCGTGGCAAACGACGCTCTGTTCCGTTCGCTACAGGACTCTGTCAGTGACCTTCATGCCATTGGCGACTGCTTACAGCCTCGCACAGTGGAGGCTGCAGTCTATGAGGGTCACAGCGTAGGCCGTTTGGTGTAGCCATAGCCCTCGTATAAGGGCTAGCTGGCTGCTGCTGAACTTATCGCTTCTGCGCCTGTAAACAGGTGGCAGTTCACGATGTGCCCAGGCGTTACCTCTTGGATCACAGGGATTTGAGTATTGCAAGGCTCGAAGGCTACAGGACACCTGGGATGGAACGTGCAGCCTGCAGGTGGGTCGAGAGGCGAAGGTACCTCCCCGGTCAGGACAATCTCCTCCCGTTGGAGGTTTGGATGCGCTGGCAACGATGCTGAAATCAGAGCCTTTGTATATGGATGCAAAGGGTTGTTAAAGAGGTCCTGAGGATTGGCCTCTTCAATAATCTTGCCAAGGTACATAACACCTACACGGTGGCTCATGTAGCGAACAGTCGCTAGGTTGTGAGCAATTAGCAGGTAGCTAAGGTTATAGGTTCCCTGCAATTCTTTAAGCAGGTTCAGGATCTGGGCGCGAATGGATACGTCTAGCGCCGATACCGGCTCGTCCAGAACCATTAACTTGGGCCGCGTTGATAGCGCCCGTGCAATTGCGATGCGTTGGCGTTGGCCTCCGCTGAACTCATGGGGATAGCGATCGGCATGGAAGGCGTGTAAGCCCACTACTTCGAGTAGCTCGCCAACCTGTTTTTTTACCTCTACTTTGGTCAGGTTCTGGTGAGTAATAAGAGGCTCTGAGACGATGGCGTCCACACGCATTCTTGGATTCAACGAACTCCAGGGATCCTGGAACACTGCTTGCACAGAGGAATGGAAATCCCTGCGCTGCTCGTTAGTGAACTTATGCATGGCCGTGCCCTGATAGTAGATCTCCCCCTCGGTGGGTTCTTCAACCATCAGGATCTGGCGCGACGTGGTCGTCTTACCGCAACCGGACTCGCCAACCAGACTGTAGGTCTGGCCTTCAGGAATGGAAAGGGAGACACCGTCTACGGCCTTCACGAGTCCTACTGTCTTCTGGAAGACAATGCCCTTGAGGACTGGATAATGTTTCTTTAGCCCATCTAATCGAATTAGGGCGCTTGAATCAGCATGACCATTAGTTTGTACCATCGAGCCTCCAGCAACTAGCGACGTGATCTTGACCAATGAAAGATTCGCCGGGATATACATTGCACTTGTCGAAGGCATGAGGACATCGTGGAGCGAAAGCACAGCCTTCTGGTAGATCATCAAGGGTAGGTGGCTGACCTTCAATGGAAGGTAGGAAATCTACATCATCGTTAAGGTTAGGAACTGATTTCAACAGTGCCTCAGTGTAAGGATGTTGTGGGTTGTCGAACAGTTCTAGGACACTGGCCTGCTCCACAATTTTACCGGCGTACATGACGGCTACGCGGTCACACATGCGAGCGACCACACCAAAATCGTGTGTAATGAACAGGATAGCAGTGCCCGTTTCTGCTTGGATCTCTTTGAGAAGCCGAAGGTACTGGAGTTGGATTGTCGCATCCAGTGATGTCGTCGGTTCGTCTGCAATAAGGAGGTTGGGGGAGCGCGCCATGGCGATTGCTCCTACCACGCGCTGTCGCATTCCCCCGCTCATCTGATGCGGAAAGACTGACAGGCGGGATTCTGGTGCTGGAATCCTGACGTTGGCCAGAAGCTGAGCAGCCTTTTGCATCAACGTAGGCTTAGATTCCTTGGAGTCCATTCTTAAGGATTCTAGTAATTGGTTGCCTATGGTGAAAACGGGATTTAGAGAAGTTAGAGGGTCCTGCATAACCATGCAGATGCCCTTACCTCGAATGTCCCGCATCTCGGACTCATTCTTTTCCAGGAGGTCTTCGCCGAGATACGTGATCTTCCCACCAACAATTCTGCCAGCGGGTTGAGGCACCAGGCCCAGTATGGACCAAGCGGTCATACTCTTGCCGGATCCGGATTCACCAACGATGCCTAAGGTTTCACCTCTGCCGACTTGGAAACTTATTCCATCAACTGCTTTCACTACGCCAGAGCGTGTAAAGAAGTGTGTTTTTAGGTCTTCTACTTCTAGGATTGGGTCTTCCTGCAATTAAGTAGTTCCTTCCCGATTTATCAATCTTAAGTGAGGCAGGTTAGCGGGCGCGGCGTAGCTTTGGATCAAGGAAGTCTCGCAGCCAATCGCCCAACAGGTTGAATGCCATTACAACTACCGTGATAATCACTCCAGGGAACAGCGACAGCCACCAGCCGTTGCCGGTGATGTAATCGCGGCCCTCTGCCACCATAACGCCCCAGGCTGGCTCACCCGGCTTCAGGCCGAGGCCAAGGAAACTCAGCGAAGCGACCAGCAAGATCACCTGACCAACCGTGATACTTGTGATTACCATTAGCGTATTCACAACATTGGGGAACAGGTGTCGCCATATTATCATCGCAGGTGAGACACCTGATATGCGGGCCAAAACGACGAAATCGCGATCTCTGTTGGACAGCACTTCGCCCCTAATCATACGCGCGAATCTAGCCCACGTTGTAGCTGTGACCGCAATGAGGACAGGCATCAAACCAGTCCCCACAAGGCTCACAATGAGCAGGGCAACCAGTATCGATGGGAATCCCATCACGGCATCTGTTATGCGCATTAATACCGAATCGACCCACTTTCCGGCGTAACCTGCCACCAGCCCTACAGTGGTGCCTACCAGGATGGCCACTACCATAGATGGGAGCGTCACCTTCATGATGGTTCGTGCGCCGAAGATCAATCGGCTAAGAACGTCTTTCCCCAGTCCGTCAGTGCCCAGGAAATTTTCGCTGGTCACGAACGGGGGTTCCAGCCTCTGCATGATGTCATTCTTCTTCGGGTTGTGCGGCGCCAGCAACGGCGCGAATATGGCCAGAAAAACGATGAATGACAGTATGACTATTGGGAACCAAGGTAGCCTAAGATCTTTAATCTTCTTCCAGGTGGACGAAGTGCCACTGGGTTGGGCCAGAACTGTATCTGCGGTAGCCACAGCAGTAACCTCCGTTTATTAATTCAGCCGTACGCGAGGGTCGGCGTACCCATAGAGAATATCGACCGTCACGGCTGTAAGGATATATGCGACACCTGATATCATTATCGCACCTTCAACTTGCGGGAAGTTGTTAGACAAAATACCTTCCAAAAGCATAAGTCCTATACCAGGCCACGCGAAAACCACTTCGACAATAACGGAGCCGTTGAGAAGGCCCGCCAGTGCAATACCACCGAATGTCAGGATGGGAATCAGGGCGTTACGGGTAGCGTGCTTCCAGATTACCAGACGCCCACTCAAACCTTTGACTTGTGCAAACTTTACATAGTCAGTGTCCAGCACCTCCAACATGGCAGAGCGCCCCAGGCGCATAAAGGCTGCGATGATCGCCAGTGCTAGGACTAGAGCAGGAAGTATAAGATGCATGATCATGTCTGGTATCTGTTCAATTGTAGGGAACCAACCTTCCATGTCTCCTCGGCCGTAGACGGGGAGAACGCCCAGGCGCCCACCTAAAAGTATGATGAGCATGATCGCTATCCAAAATTGCGGAGCAGACATGCCAAATATGGCAAATATCTTAGTTATTCGGTCAAATATAGAGTCTCGTTTTACGGCAGCAAGTATGCCCAGGGGAACACCGATTATGATTGCCATTAACATACCGGAAACAGCGAGATGAACAGTCGCAGGTAGCCTCTCTAGTAGAATGTCCCTGACCTCTCGTCTAGTGGTGAAAGATTTTCCAAAATCTAATAATATAGCTTTTCTTGCGAAGTTCCAATATTGCACTATAAAAGGATCATTTAGACCCATCGATTCACGTTGAGCCTCGTAGACTTTTTCATCTGCGGCCAAGGTAATAGGTAATAAGAACCTAGCAGGGTCACCGGTTGCTTGCACACTTCCAAAGACGACGAAACTCAAAGCTATTAATGTTATGAAACCTTCGCCAATTCTTCTTAGGATATAGCCCTGCATGGTTCACCCAATCTTATAAATAAATAAATTGGGGGGAGAGGAGTGAATCCTCTCCCCCCTTACGTTTCATGACTCGTGCTGTAGCGGTCTTTTCCTCAGCTTGGCCGCTACTCTAAGCGAATGGTCCGAACCTAAACCTTATTTGGCAGGCTCAGCCGTCCAGAGAGCGGTCACGTACGGTACTAGCTTCCACGGCTTGTAAGAGCCTGGCTCAATGGTCTTTCCAACGCCCCATGGTAGGTTGGTGTAGAACGCGCTCCACTGGTGGTTCTCGTTCTTGAAGTACTTGTAAGCCTCATTGAAGCTATCGGCTCTGCTAGGAGACAGGTCCGCTAATGCTTCACGAACTACCTTCGTTGTCGTGGACAACCATGGCTCAATATCTGGGTCATCGATCATGCGCCATGCAATGGCCTTGTTGTCATAGCTACCGGATGTGATGCTTGTCCCGTCGTAACGGGCTTCGTTGGTGCGAACTAGTACCGCACCAGGTAGCTGCCTGTTGTTCCACTGCTGCCTGACGGCAGATGCGTCACCAACAACAACTTCTACATCCCAACCCAGGTTCTCAATCCATGCGTCGGCCATTAGCTGTGCCAACTCAGGGAGCAGAGGCGTGTCGCCAGCTTCCCATGTGTGAATCTCGAAGCTAACGTCGCCGGTCAAGCCTGCGTCAGCAATTAGAGCCTTCGCGCCTGCAACGTCGTAGGGTAGTGGGTCCAGCTCTGGGCTGTAGCCCATAGAGTCAGGCGTGACGTAGGACCAGCCTTTGGCTGTTGCTCCACGTCCATATAGCTGGTCGACGATAGTTACACGGTCGACAGCCATCTCCGCTGCTCGTCGGACTCGGGAGTCAAAACACCACATGTCGGGAGTCCAGCAGTCCACCATGATAACCCAGTTATAGGCGGACTGTTCCTGCCATGCAAGCTCTGCGCCTGCATTTTTGATTCCGTCTTGCATGAGGACGTTGGCCTCAATTAGGTCAGCGCCACCGGACTGAAGTGCCGCCACACGAGTGGCGTCTTCGGGCACAACTTCCATGTTCAGGAACTCGAACTTTATTCGGCGGTCCTCGGCGAAACCATTTCCTGGATGCCACCAGTAGTCAGTGAAGCGCTCAAAAGAGTACTTCTGCTCTGGAATCCAATCAGTGATCATCATGGGGCCTGCGCCGATTGGCGCTTTTTCGTAGCCCTCAAATCCTGTGTCGCCCGCCTTTATTTGGGAGTCAGAATATGCCTTGGGCTGGATTAGACCCTGTGGTCCCTGTGCATTTTCAGACATCCAGAAAGGAATGTCTGGCCTAGGGTTTTTTCCGTAGACTGTGAACTGGTCAGAACCAGGGCCAAGGTCAACGCTATTGAATAGCGCTGCATCTCCGACGGAGCGAGGCTCATAGTAACCTGTTGTCTCGAGCCTGCGGGCTTCGTTACCAAGCATCTTGTCGACTGTCCAGTGCGCATCAGCCAATGTAAGCTTGTCGCCATTCTGGAAAGTGACGAAGTCGTCCTGGACGGTGAACGTCCAGTCCTTGCCGTCAGAAGACATATCCCAGGCCTTAAGGGTTCCCGGAATGAGTACGCTTCCGCCCATGCCACCAACTAGAGGGGCGTCCAATATGCGAAGAAACTTTAGATCTTCGCCGTCTGACAACCACTTGTCGAAACGTCCATTACCAAGGTTGGTAATCAAAACGTTCATTGTCTTGCCTTCGCCCATTTGTCCAGCTGGGGCTGCTGGTGCCGCTGGTGCCGCTGGTGCCGCTTGTGCCGCTGCTGGGGTGGACGCAATCGAAGGGGCCGTGGATTTTGAGGCAAAGCTTTGACTACCGCATTTTTTAATTCCTCTTTGGTAAATGGCTTAATAAGATAATCTATTGCGCCAGATCTCATAGCTTCCAAAGCACCATCGATAGACGGAAATCCTGTGATGACCAGCGTAGGAAGAGCAGGATAATGATCGGAGGCGTATTTTATTAATTCCCTTCCATCGACTTGAGGCATTTGCAAATCTGTAACCAGTAAATCGATACGACTATATTTTAGAATATTTATGGCTTCCAGAACACTGGAAGCTTTATAGGCATGAAAGTTCTGATCTTGTAGTTGTCGCTGAAGCAATTCCAACATATCAAAATCATCATCTACTATTAATATATTTGCTTTTTTATAGGTCATAATTAAAGTTATAGCGGTAATAGAATCTGAAAGTTACTTCCGTTAGGTATATTCTCTTTTATTTTAATTTCTCCCTGATGTGCTTTTACAATGCCGTGCACCACGCTTAATCCTAATCCTGAACCTTCTCCAAGGGGTTTTGTACTATAAAATGGATGGAAGACTTTTTTCCGAAGCGCTTTTGGAACTCCGGGCCCCTGGTCTTTAATTTCCATAAGGATATGATTTTTAGAATGGCTGACCGAAATTTGAATCTTACTTTTGGGAGGAGATACATAAATAGCATTAATAACCAGGTTAAAAATGATTTGCGTAAATTGTATCATATCCAGCGGAAAAACCAAATTATCTTCATCAATTTCAAAACTACAGGTAACCCCTGCTTTTTTAAGATTGGGCCCCAACAGAGATAAAGCTTGTTCTATAATAGGTTTTATTTGTTGTGGTTGCTTTTGATGTGGCATTTCACAGGCAAAAAACATTAGTTTTTTTACGATTTCTCTGGAATATATACTGGCTTTAATTATTTTATCCAGATCATTTTTAGTCTGCTCATCCTTATTATTTTCCTGTATAAGTTCAGCAAATCCCAGAATGTTGCCTAAAGGAGTATTTAATTCGTGTGCGATACCAGCGGTTATTTCACCTAAAATAGCCAAACGGTCGTTATGTTCAGCTTTTCGGCGTATTAATTCTTCTCGTTCTTTAATGCTTTCTCTTTGAAAAAAGTCACTGATTTCTATCGCTATTTGATTTAATAATTGTTGTTCTTCTTCTAAGAAATCAGTTTTGTCATAGTTTTCAGCATCATAATATACCCTTATTTTTCCAGAATTTTCCTGATGGTCTGATAGTTTACTTTCCTGAAAAACATGCTTATTTGGAATAGGGCCGGTGTTAATTTGAAAATCAGTATACTGTAATTCTACAATAGTAGCTTTAGGGTGTCGCCAGGCGTTTTTGGTGATTTCACAAACTTCTTTTAAGGTTTCCTGAATATTGTTGGAATGCTTTCTTAAAACACTCGAGATACT
>CAJWRP010000060.1 GCA_913046025.1 uncultured Chloroflexota bacterium | reverse complement strand
CCTGTCGAGTAGCTTCCATCGTGCCCTCCACCGAAAGGTAGCCTAGGGTGTCTGCGTCGATGTGTTGGCGAATCTCTTCAACACTCTGATGCGCGGCGATTAGCTCAGCACGCGACGCCATATCAACCCCATAAAAGCACGGATGGGTAATAGGTGGCGAGGTGATACGCATGTGCACCTCAGTGGCGCCAGCGCGACGCAGCATCGCCACCACCCGCGGCGTGGTCGTTGCACGCACGATCGAGTCGTCCAAGACGACCAGAACATCGTCCTCACCCACAATTCCGTAGGTGATGTCGTAGACGTGCGACACCAACTGGGCCCGGCCCTTCTCTTGTGAGATGAAGGTCCGCATCTTGACGTCCTTATGCGCGACCTTTTCACCCCGGGGCCAGTTGCGCATAATGAGCTTGTCGAGCAACTCCTCGCTCAATTCGCCTTTTTTCGAGGCCTCCAGAATGTTGGACCGGACTTCCTCGCGACGATACTGCCGCAGCCCTTCCATCAATCCGTAATAGGCGGTCTCCGCGGTATTGGGCACAAAGGCAAAGACGGCCTTATCGAAGTTCCCGTCGATGGACTCCACGATCTGCTGGGTGAGGGCCGAGCCCATCGCCTTGCGCTCCTGGTAAATTCCCGGGTCATTGCCGCGCGAAAAGTAGATCCGTTCAAACGAGCAAGGTCGGTAGTCCACCTTGGGGGCAAAGCGGCCTTCGTGCATCGTGCCATCGCTCTTAAT
The DNA here is from genome assembly GCA_913046025.1 of uncultured Chloroflexota bacterium. The sequence goes on along the minus strand of CAJWRP010000060.1, from coordinate 8,221 downwards.
GGACGCCACCACCCCGGGCTCAAGCTCCTCGACCTCATCCTGCGAGGCTTCAAAGACCGTCATCAAAGGCACCCGCTCCGAGGCATAGGCGATCACTTCATCAGTAATCAGACGATGGCAGGGCCGGATCCCATGAGGGTCGCGCAGGACAAAGACATCTCCATTCCCAATCACTCCGCAGATGGCGTAGCCCCCGTCCCAGGCTTCCGCTGACTCGCCGACGACCTTCACCACGTCAAGCTCCTCCGATATCCGATCAGGAATCTCCTGCCCTGGCACTCCTTCATCCCGCATTCGTCGGTAGATATCGGTGTGCGCTTCGTCGAGATGAAATCCAATCTCCTCCTGCACCGTTTGGGTGTCTGTTCCGAAGACCGGATGCTGGCCACGCTCGATCAACTGCTGATTCAGCTGGCACGAATTGGTCATGTTGAAATTCCCCATCACCATCAGTGTCCGCGTCGGCCAATTGCTGCGCCGAAGATAGGGATGACACGATCCGGAATTGAATTCTCCGGAAGTCCCATAGCGCAAGTGCCCCATGAGAATCTCACCGGCGTAGTCAAACTTCCGTTTAAGCAAGACGGGATCATCCAGCTTCACAATCCCCTTGCGAGCCATCTTGTTCACTCTCTTGAGCTCACTACGGAACAGGGAGGCCAGCGAATCCTTGGCCGCATCCCGCCGACGAAAAATGTAGGGCTGCCCTTTCGGCATGTTGAGCTTGGCACATCCAATTCCGACTCCATCGTGGCCCCGATTGTGCTGCTTCTCCATCAGGAGGAAGAGCTTTCGAAAGCCCCACAGCGAATCGCCATAGCGATCCTGGAAATACTCGAGCGGCTTTCGCAGGCGAACCACCGCAATCCCGCATTCGTGATTCAGGTGGTCACTCATCCTAATCTCATCGCTTCAAGGTCACTCGAACCCCCGGAGTGGAATCGACCACTCCCAGAATCACCCCGCCCGGCCCGGCTGCCGCTGCAAGTTCCGCCTGAGCCTGATTCACAATCACTACCCAGCCGATTCCCATGTTGAAAGTGTGCCAGCGACTGTCCTCGTCAACATGGTGGAGAAGTTTCTGCACGGCCTCATTCTCCCACTCCGGCACTTCGAGCGCACATCCCAGCCCATCAAAGAGGCGCTCGATGTTCTCGGGAAGTCCGCCGCCGGTGATGTGGGCCATCGCCTTGGGCTGCACCCCGACCTCCTTCAGCCCATTCACCACATCGTGATAGAGCCGCGTGGGCGGAAGCAGGGCATGGACATCCTCTTTAGAGAATTCATCAGGATTTTCGGCCAGCACCCGGCGGACCAGGCTCCATCCGTTGGCATGCACTCCGTCAGACTGGTAGCCGATCAGGACGTCGCCCTCCCTGGTCGAACTCGGATCGACCATCTCGTCTTTCTCGACACAGCCAATGCAAAACCCGGAGAGTTCCACGATGCCCACTGGCACCACTCCAGGCATTTCCGCGGTCTCTCCGCCGGCCAAAATACAGCCGCACTCCTCTAAATAATCCGCCATTCCGCCCACCAACCGGGTCACGCGCTCCTCATCGAGCTTCGCGAGCCCGATATAATCGAGAAACATGAGCGGATCCCCTCCGGTGGTGAGGATGTCGTTCACACTCATCGCGACCAGATCCTTCCCCGCGTCCTCGATCCGATCGTATTCCAGTTGGACTTCGAGCTTGGTCCCGACCCCGTCACAACCAGTCACAATCACCGGCTTTTCATAGCCCTTCAGCTCAAAGGCCGCCGCAAAAAGGCCAAACGCGCCCATCAATTGCCGCTGCTTCTGTGTCCGCTGAACGTGGGTACGAATGTCACCGACTAGGGCCGCAGCCTTCACCGTATCAACGCCCGCCTCTTTATAGGTTAGCTTGTCGGCCATTCGGTGCGGATTTGTAACAGGCATTTCCCCCACCGCAAGCCCCTCTTTGCGATTGTGCTCTTCGGGCATTCACTACCAACGAGAAGCTCCGTATTTCACGGAAATGCCCGCTTCAAATTGGTCGCCCCAGCTACTCATTTCTCGCGCCCGCACCCAGCCCGGTCTCCTCATCGCGCCGCCCTGCTGGTGGTAAATCGCGAGGATCCACAGCTCCCTGAATCCGCCCTCCTCGGACTCCCCCCTTCGCAGAACTTCCTCCAACCCCTCCTTCGTCCGCTCATCCAGCCAAGCATCGTGAAATCGCTCGTAGAGCCTCTCATGGCCCGGCCGCTTGAGAAGGAGCCTAGGATAGCGAGCTGCTTTCTCGCTCTGATCTTCCGCCCAAACCCCACCCGCGGTCAGCAACACAAATTCCGCGGTGATTCATCCCTGGCAATCTCGAATCATGCGACCCCTTCCTTATCTAACCCCTCGAGGACTACTTGTTCGTTCGAATTGATTGCATCGCAGGAAATTCTTATGCGCCAATTTTCAGTGCGATCTTCCGAACTTTCGTCGAAGCTCGGACGAGGAATACTGCACCAGGGTCGGGCGACCATCGGGGGTACAATAGGGCAAATCACACGCAAACAATTGATCGAGCAAGCCTTGCGCCGATTCCATTCGACAGCGTTCTCCCCGCGCACCCACCTTGGCGAGCTCTCCCGCAAACTTCTCAAAGGTCAGCGATTTTGCGACCCGCCCTTCCGCGCTCTGCACCAATTCATCGACCAAATCGAGCAAGAGCGCCTTCGGATCCGCATCGTTGAGCAGAGCAGGCACACTGCGCAACTGCACCGTCACGCCTCCGAAGGACTCCACTTCCATTCCGGCCTCCCGGAAGTTTTCCGCATTGCGCAGAGCCACGTCCGCATCGCGCGCCTCCAACTCCAGCAGGACGGGCACCAGCAGGCCCTGCGACTCCCTGTGGCCCGCTAGCGCCCCGTGGTCCAGCGGACCCATCAACTCCGTCTTCGCCAGAAATCCCAATCTCGCCTTGTCCGCCTGGAATACCCTGAAGGCCTACATCGCCTGAGCATGAGGCCACGGCAATGAGTAACACGAAGAAAAGCATGCTTTTGCCCAACATCTTTAGGGCAGGATTTAGGAAATCACAGGTATATTCAAAAGTTTCTTATCCTTCACTCACAGTCAATTACAGCTTGCTTCTGTCTACCTATCCCTCAGGGGTATGCCTCTTATACCTCGCGAAGGTCCATAACGCCCGCTGTGCCTGATGCGTCCGGCTTGTCATCGTCGGGACCCGTGGGGCCTCCGCGTCTTGCCTTGGCGTTCCATTCCTCGATGTCCACCTCTACCAGCGCAGTGATGCCCAGGTCTGCGGAAGGTGGTGCGTTGTAGTGCTCGCCAACCTTTCTCCCAGGAAAGTAACGCTGCACCATCTTGTCGAACAGCTCGAACTTCTTGTCCTCGTCCACGATGTCATGGCCTTTGCCGAACAGAACCACGCTGCGGTAGTTAATAGAGTGGTTCATGGCCTTGCGAGAATACACCAGAGCGTCGGTCAGCGTCACTGTTAAGCACATGGGGCCACCTGAAGCCAACAAGTCCATTGCCCGACTGCGTTGCGCCCCATGCAGGTATATTTTGTCCGGTGTCTCTGAGTCATAGTGGTATGACAAGGGAATTACGTATGGCATGCCGTCATCCACGAAGCCCACGTGTGCCACTGAACCCGCCGACAAGATTTCCGACGTCTCATCTGTAGCGGTACGCTCAGGGTGATTTTTGATCTTAGTGCGTTCAGTAACTTTCAAGCCTGTTCTCCAAGTATTCTAAATTTTGTAAATGTATCTAAATATAGAGTATGAAAAAGGCCCCGGGGACTATCAGCATCCGGGGCCTTTTTACAAACTAGGAATGTACGACTAGGTTACCGGTTGTCCCATGACATTGGCCATCTTCCCATGCGCCCACCGCATGAGCTCATCCGTCTCGTCCCAGCCGATGCAGGCGTCGGTCACGGACACGCCATACTCAAGAGAGGCCAAGTCGCCATTGAGCTTCTGCGCGCCTGGATTGATGTTGCTCTCCAGCATGCAGCCTATGATGTTGGCATTACCAGCAACACGCTGCTCAATGATGTCCTTCAGCGCGATACCCTGGCGAGTATGGTCCTTATTGGAGTTGCCGTGACTGCAGTCCACCATCATCTGTGAAGGCACGTCAGACTTGGAAAGCAAGGCGCACGCCTCTGCAATTGCGTCAGAGCCAAAATTGGGGCCTGAGTTTCCGCCCCTCAAGACCAGGTGTCCGTAGGCGTTACCACTGGTCTGCACAACGCAGGTCTGGCCGAAGTGGTCGATGCCTAGAAAAGCGTGCGGAGCCCTGGCGGAAATCATAGCGTCCACGGCGACCTGTGCGCTACCGTCGGTGCCATTCTTGAAGCCTACGGGCATGCTTAGGCCGCTGGCCATCTGGCGATGAGTCTGGCTCTCGGTGGTACGAGCGCCAATAGCCGCCCACGAAACCATGCCAGCAAGGTACTGCGGAACTATGGGATCAAGGAACTCAGTGCCTGTGAACACCCCTATCTCGCCAATCTTGGTGAGCAGAGTACGGGCGCGGCGCAGGCCCTCGTTGATGTCGAAGGTATCGTCCAAATTAGGATCGTAGAGAAGGCCCTTCCACCCAACGGTGGTGCGAGGCTTCTCGAAGTACACTCGCATGACGAGCAGCACATGATCGCTCATCTCATCAGAAAGCTTCTTGAGGCGTACTGCATAGTCCAAAGCCGCCTTCTCGTCGTGAATGGAGCAAGGCCCGACGATAACCAGGAACCTGGGGTCATCGCCTCGCAGAACAGCCTGTATCTGGCGTCTGCCCTCGAGCACTGTCGCTTCCACCTCTGGCGTGAGGGGTAGCTCTTTCACGAGGTCTACGGGGCTTATTAGCGGCTCCGTTCGCTGAATATTAACGTCGCGTGCCGGTGACGGTTGCATTATGCCTGTCTCTCCTCTGCATTTTGAATAACCCTTGTGACCACTCTTCGATAAGGAGCCTGAATTTTCGGCGAACCCTTAGCATGTCGTCTGAATGGCCTGTACTCTTTCGCTCTATCATGCTGCGTCACTGTTTCTAAAATGTGAAATGCTGCACAATATAAAAGGCCACAAAAAAACCCAGCCTGTTTTGGCTGGGTCTCAAGTCTTTCAGACTTATCTAGCTCACGCTAGTTCTTGGACGACACCACGCCTCCACCAACCCTATTTTCGTTGGTAAAATAATAGTAAGACCAATAACCAAATGTGCGTACGCTAGACATGATCAATAATGCTATGCCCGTCAGCACCACTTTGTCAAGAGGGAGCGTGATAGAGTGCTATAGCCTACTGTCTTCCAAGACTCTCGGATTGAGAAAGGGTAATCGCAGTCAAGCTAACTCTGACTTGGCAAATATGAATATGCCCGATGCAGTCGGCAACTACATGCCTAAAGTGATCCCAATTAGATACTCTAGTTGAATTTAAATTATCATTACATACAATTTGGCATAGTTGAAGTAGACACAAATTCATGGCCTCATAATTACGTTGCTCGAAATCTCATACACGTGATCGAGGTTCCTACCGCTAGCGGACAGAACCAAGCAGATTGATACTCTGGCAGTCATGTACAAGAATGTAACGACAGCTATGCAATCGACTAGGCTCCAATAGCGGTTAATTCATAAATTCAAAGACCTTTGTATGCCCCCAACCCACCCTATCCCTGCCTATCCGCTTGTCCGTAGCTGCTTTTGGGTCGCGGCATGGTGTAGAAGAAAATGCCTGCGATGCCATAGATAGCCGCCAACGGGATCAAGGACCAGAAGTAACTCTCGGTATTGTCGAAGATCCAGCCCATCCACACAGGAGTGCTCATAGACATGAACTGGTTGGGAACGTGCTGCCAACCCCTCAACGTGGCAAAGGACTTCCGCCCAAAGAATTCGCCCATAATAGCCCAGGTCAGCGGGTTGACGCTCTCGGCAAAGGCCAGCAGCACTACAAACAGCAGCAACTGCCACAGATGCCCACTCTGATTTAGCAGAACCAGCATGGAGAAGGTGCCACCAATCATGCATATGGCGCTAAGCTTTGTCTTGGATACGCGGTCGCCCATGTAGCCGATAATCAGGTTGAAGACCAGCGTGGAGCCGGATAGAACCCCGATGAACAGCGCCGCGATGGGGAGGCCTTCTTCTTCGGTGCGACCACTTCCCATCAGGAACCAGACCATTACAGGCGCCATCAGGAACATGATGCCCGAGTGTACGGTGTTACGGAATCCGGAGGCCATCGTCAGCATCCAGAAGGTGGAGGTACGCATGGCCCCCTTGGCCGTGTAATCCTGCTCCACTTCTTCCAGAGAAGAAGGCACCTGAGCAGCGACCTCTCCCGCGTTGGCGTCAGTTGGAGGCTCAGGCTCTATGCCATCGGGATGAAGGCCCATGCCCTCTGGGGATCGCTTCATCAGAAATGAGAGGGGAACCACCGCCACAATTATTGCGATTCCCGATACCAGTGCAGCAGTGCGCCAGCCAACTGAAAATACCAGCAAGCCGATCACAGGCACCAACACCACGCCTCCCAGTCCGCTTCCCGCCGATATCACAGACATGGCTAACCCACGCTTGCGCCTGAACCACTGGTTCGCTGCCGGAATGGAAGCGTTGTTGTAGCCGGACCGGAATCCCACCGACAAGAAGCCTACAAATATGAGCGTGAAGAAGAAGAGGTTGCCGGTCTGAGAGAGAAGAATGAATCCCAGGCCCGACATAATGCCCCCAAAGGCCAGCATTACACCCGGGCCAAAACGGTCTGTGCAGTAGCCGACCACAGGCCCCATAATTCCGCCTTCGAGTCTGCCCAGCATATCGGCCAGGGCGATAGCGGCGACGCCTATTCCCAACTCGTTCCGAATGGGCAAAACGTAAAGGCTGAACCCTCGATTGAAGGTGCCGTGCTTAAAGGCGTCTACAAACAGTCCGATGGCAACGATCCACCAGCCGTAAAAGACCTTGGTACGCAGGCCAAACGGAGGCTTCGCACTGAGTCTTGCCATTCAGATCTGGCTGTGCATGACGTTGGCACACGTCTCGACCCAGCGCTGTGCCGTTCCCGGCGCACTAGCAAGATGCAGATGGATATAGGAAGCCCAGACGCTGCCCTGTCGAATACCCTCGAGCCGTCCGTCCTGGTTCACAACCTCATAGGCTGCCGCAGAGAAACCTCCTGCCGCACTGGAATCATGCTCGATGCTGGAAACAGACCAGTGGAACTCGTGGCCGCGTATTCGCTGGCCTTGAGAGAGCAGCGGGCCGTCAACTAAAGCCTGTACCTCTCGATATCCCAGCGTCAGACGACTTTTCTCCATAGACGACTCGACGGGAAGAACACCCACCATCTCATGGCGATTGCCATCGAAATCCGTAAGAGAGGTCCCCAGGTACATCAGCCCTCCGCACTCCGCGTATATCGGAATCTTAGAATTTCCGGCTATTCGAATTGAATCTAACATGCCTCTATTTTTGGCCAGTTCCGCCGCATATATCTCGGGAAAGCCCCCTCCCAAGTAGACACCGCCTACACCCTCGGGCAACACACCGTCGTCCAAAGGACTGAATGGCACCACCTCGGCTCCCCAGGCCTCCAGCAGGTCCAGGGAGTCCTGGTAGTAGAAATTGAATGCCTTGTCCATGGCGACAGCTATTTTCGTCTTTTTGGAAACTGGCTGCGAAGGGTATGCTGTAGGCTCGGCCGTTGGTGTATCTGCCTGTTTCGCCATATCCAGCAGCTTGTCCAGATCAATGCTATCTTCGATCTGCGCCACCAGCTTGTCCAGCCACTCATCAGCCACCGGGCCTTCTACCACCGGCACGAGCCCCAGATGTCGTTCAGGAGCTCTAAGGTCGTCACGGCGGGGCATGTAACCAATTACTGACAGGCCCGTCGCCTCTTCTATGGGAGGCTTGCAGAACTCCAAGTGGCGCGGACTGCCTATGCCGTTCAGTATGACACCTGTGATGTTCACATCAGGGTCGAACTGCTGATAACCCAGGACCTCGGCTGCGATACTTCGCGCTACCTTGGCGGCATCTACGATGAGAATAACCGGCGCGCGAAGTAGTTTGGACACCTCTGCGGTGGAGCCCTCCTCTGTGAGGTTGGCGTGCCCGTCATAGAGGCCCATAACGCCTTCGACAACCGCAATATCCCGACCCTGATTGGCCCTTCCAAAAGACTCCAGCACAGCGGCGTTAGACAACAGCCACGTGTCCAG
>CAJWRP010000059.1 GCA_913046025.1 uncultured Chloroflexota bacterium | reverse complement strand
AAATCTGAAGGTCACACTGGATGCGATAGGGATGCTGGGCCAGCATGGTGTCGGGCTGGTGTCGATCACAGAGAACATCGATTACTCGACGCCTCACGGGAAACTTGCGACTCAGATGATTGGAGGAATGGCAGAGTTCTTCTCCGACATGCTGGCTGTCCACACCAGGAAGGGTATCGAAGAGAGGGCCAGAAAGGGATTTCATCTGGGGAGCATCCCCTTCGGATACGAGAGTTGCTGGAAGCATGAGGGAGGGGAGCGAATCTTGACCTGCGATATCGAGCATCCTGGAGGGATTCATATCCAGGAGACAGAGGGACAAGCAGTCAAAGAGTTGTTTCGAAGGTACGCCACAGGGACGACAACGCTCTCTCAGCTGGCAGTCTGGATGAACGACAGTGGATTGCGGACCAAAAATCGTCACAGGCTTCAAAACGGGGATGAGAGCAAGGCCAGGCCCAGACTATTCACCACGGCATCTGTCAGGGGCATCCTCCACAATCCCTTCTTCACAGGGAAGGTCAAGCACAAGGATGAGACTTACCCAGGGCTTCACGAGCCTCTCGTATCCGACGAAGTGTACGACCAGGCGCAGTCAGCGATGAGGAAGAACTCGGGGCGGTCGGCCACCATGAATCCCAGGCCTCAGCGAGAGTACCTTCTGAAAGGATTGATCCGTTGCGCCCACTGCCTGATGCCAATGTGGGCCCAGACCTACAAGAGCGGTCGTCGTTACTATCGGGAGCACAAAGGGTCCAGGGGATCAGGGGCATGTGTCAACCGTTCAGGCTCTATACTTTGCGGTGTTCCAGACCGGCAGATGGACCAGTTGATGGAAGCTCTCGTCCTGCCCAGCTCCTGGATGGACCGAGTGCAGGCGAAGATAGGGATATCCGACGAGGTTGAGAGAGTTGAGAACGAGCGAATCAGGGTGGAGCGCCGGCTTCGGAGGCTGGGGCAGGTATATCTGGATAATCTGGTTGATTATGAAGAGTACGGCAGGCAAAAGCGTCAGTTGGAGGACCGACTGTCTACCCTGAGAGTTCCTGGAGTGGAGTCTGCAGAGACTGCCGGAAAGATGCTGGAGAGCCTTCCACATCTTTGGGCCAAGGCCGACCTTAGTCAGCGCCGAGAAATGCTGACGACCATGCTTGAGGCGGTATATGTTGAGTGCAAAGAGGAGAAGAGCATCGTAGCCATAAGAGCAAAGTCGGCGTTTCGGCCATTGTTTGAGATCGCGTCGACGATCGAAGGGAGCCAGGTGGTTCTGGTCGTGGAGTCTGAGCTTGAGGATCGCGAATCGCCTGCCGAAGCAGACGATTCAGCGACCATTCCGTGTTCCTGGTGGAGACGGGGGAGGGTCGAACTATACCGTGAACACGGAATCCGCGTTCTGCTCGCGGCGTGATCGTTAAGCGAGATACCAACAGTTACATCTGAACCAATGGGGCGCATGCCAAACTCCCACAGTAACTGCCAGTGACTCGTCCAGTATGTCAGCGAGGCTCGAACATCTCATAGAATTCGATGTGGTCTTCCTCCACATACTCGAGAGCCTCTGTCCATAGAGGCATTATTATTTCGCGCGGCGTCACATTTCCCTCCCTGCCGGGTGACTCGATGGCCTCGCTCGTCCAGTCCATGTACAACGTGTCTGCGGGCTCAGGCACAGTTCCACCGCTGAAATATACTCGTATCTGAGACCTCTGGCCTGCGTTCATATAAGCCTCTCCAATTTTAGTAATCAGCTCAGCCGCTTTACGAGCTGTTCGAGGTTTGCACTTGAACACCCGCCTGATCAGGTACATTGACGCCTCCCAATTCGATTATTGGCCAGAGATTGATTGACTAGAATTTACCAGATTGATCCTGGCCAGTTCATATACCCGGAATATCTCACAAACCCCCGGTAACCGCGGTGGTGAAGTTGTAGATCATATGCACCAAAGTATCCAGCCACGAAGTAGTGTCCGGCTTCATGAACCAGGATGCCCAACGGCGTAAGGCCGAATCGGCCCCTAGGAGTGATTTCCAGGGGCCGGTTTCGTTTTAGTCACAAATGTCTATTAACCCGCGAGCGATTCGACCGCTAACCAGAAAATGGCGCTTTTCAGCCATTACTCGTTCAGATTGCAAACCAGCTACTTCCGTAACTCCAGGACGTAGGATCCGGTCATGAACGCGTTAGCTACCTGATTCGATAATATGGGTTTCAGCCATCTGAGTCGGTACGGCGTATACCACCGTAGATCGACAGTCTTGAATCCGGCTGATGTGGCACAGCGTTTCCAACGCCCAGGCGCGATTAGATTTTGAATCCAGCGACCGTTAGCCATACGCTTGCGGATTGGTGGGATGAACCTCCACACTTGATTTCTAGACGACTCTCCAATTATCAGCGATCCGCCAGGAACCAGCGACTCGCGAATCGACTGCATGAACTCGACGATATCCGAATCTTTCGTACGACCGTGTGTGAATATGTGGTGAAACGCGTTCCTTGCATACACGGAATCGTATTTTCCAGATGACAACTTCACGTCGCGAATGTCGCTTTTGATAACATCAATGTTCTTGATTTTGTGTCGTTGAATTATCCCCATCAGGTGGTCATAAGCCGACTCATGCCCTCCTTTGCCTCCATGCGAGTCATATGAGTCTACGATCGATATAGAGGATATGCCCCTGACGATCAGATTGTACAAACCCAAAAAACCGCTTCCACCTCCGATATCTAGCATTTGCTGTCCAGATATATCAGTGAGAAATAGGTAGTTGTCTATGTAGTAACCTTGCCTAGCCAGCAATCGGCCATCCACATCCATTATCGTCGCAAAATTGCTCAATGGGTCATTCAACTGTTGGAACTCCTAAAAATGGCGTTCGATCCAAGGACATATTAAGAGACATTTCCCAGACAGGTTCCATTGATTTCATAAATACACCACCCTGAGATAGTGTGAACCATATGATCCCCTTCTATCCGATATTTCCCAGATGAACCCAGTGGTCTCGTAACCACCACATTCTGCGACGTCACCGACTATATGACCGCCCGTTAATGTTGTCAAACTCTGTCTGACGTCACAATTGCAACTCGTTCTCCTGATCGACCGCTTCTAGGTCGCCTACGACCATCAAGCGTGGGACTGCCTCGAGTCGTATGTTTTACGATTAGTTCTGAGCGTTTTGCAGCAGACGGAGAGCGGCGTGTCACCGCTCAATCGTGCAGCACCCAGACATACCATAACGGGACGATGACATCATCATTAGTTAAGTGCATTCCCGACGACTTTTGTGAGGGTTCAGAGAGTCAATCTTAGCGGACTTGAGAATCAGACTGGATACCTCATTCTAAGCCCAAATTTAACCTGACAGACATCCAAGTGTCATTAGCCCAGATACGAGTGCAGCATTCAAAAATAGAGTGAACCAATTGATAAGCCGCGGTATAGAAAACCGAGTCGAATTCCTCCCAAATGTTTTCTCGGCTGTAACGGCTGTTATTATTAATGTGGATACGCCAGTTCAAGATTGAATATCCTAGACAGGTTTCAAAGCCGAAGCGTCAGATATGGGCCATTCGATCGTGTTCCAGGCGGCAAGAAGTACAGGCAACTCGAGTTCACGCAGGTTTCGATAAATTTCGGCCCCGAATCCTGAACGTTACTCGATGACCTGGGAGCCGATCTGGCTGGCGGTGATGAAGTCGCAGTCGCTCGCGACGCCTAAGCCTTCGGGGATGTCAACACAGCCGTTCTCCTCGATGGAGTCAAGGGCATCCTGGTTGCCGTCCTTGTAGATCGGACCTCCGAAGGGGCCGTCTTTAGGACGCACAAGCCTATCTTGTAGTAGTTGGTATTGCTCATCGAGGCCATGACGTTCACTTTGTCCAAAGTCCAACCTGAAACCCTCTCAAAGTTAATCACCGATCATGGTGGACCTTCCAGACGTACCAGTCCACGAACGTTTCAATTCCCTGGCGGACGATGTCCGATCTCCCCACGTTGTAGACTAACTCAAGCTTGGGACCAAGCAGCGGAGATTGAGGCAGACTAGGTTCTCCAAAATAGTAATCGGTCACGTAATCGATCTTTTTGTCTATGATGTACTGGTCTACACCCCGCCCTTTCTCAAGGTATTCCCAGTAGAACTCACGTCCATTTGCCAGTCCGTCGAGGTTCACGATCTTCTTATCTGAGAAGTATCCGACGTATCCTGCGTCGTCCAGCCCGACCGTTGCCTCATCAGGAACGTTGTCTCGTATCCATTCAGAGACAAAATGCTGATACGGCTTCGGAGCGACATAATGAATATGAGAATTCCGATGAGCAAATCTATAATAAGGCGTCTTCACCCAGTGATTGGCTGCCATCGCCAGAACCAGAAGTAATATCACGGCAATCCAAGGCGCTTTGCGGGCTGCGCTCAGGGAACTGCCCACGAGACGCAGTGTCGCTTGTCTTGGGTTGCGGAGGTCCACTGACGGGGGCCAATCGATGGGAACTCGTCTGTAGAAGTGGAGAAACGTGTATCTGATGGCATGCACGAACAAAATCTGGGCGGTGATGTACACAACGGCCAAATGCCAAGAACGAAGGCGCAGAGCGCCAAATTCAACGAAATAGTAAGCAAACACCGTGAGGGCGAACAACGACAACAGGACGATCCTCCTATCGGCGAAGAAACCCAAGCGTCCTCTACCTCTGACCCACACGTAACCGAACAGGACGACAACAGCCAACATGAACACACCAGCAAACGTGGGCCTCATCTCTATGGCGCCGTAGACAGTGTGCCCAAACACTTTCAGAGTGTGGACGAAGTTGCTCACCGACTCCAGCGTGTCGGACGGCCCTCTGCTTTTTATCAGCCCGCTAAGCTGCTGGAAGCTGCCGAACTGCGTACGATTCCAAGCCAAATATGGCGTAACGATTACGAAAAATGGAATTGTTAGATATGGTAATCCAGCCACAAACTCTTTGAGCTTTAATGAGTTATCTGTTGCCAATTTATATCCAACGTACAGCGCGAACGTTGGAGCAAATAGCGCGAATTCTGTGCGCGCGAGAAACGTTAGACCAAATAACGCGCTCAGCGCCAACAGCTTTCTTCTATCGGCAAAACTGATATTACTTAAGACCTGGATGCTCAGGAGTAACAACAAAATATATAGAGCAGTCTCTTTGCCAGAAAACAAGGCCTGAGCGCTAACAAAGGCCCCATTCATCAACACAAGCAGAAACCCTGTCAGAAATACCCCCAAGTAATCTTTGAACATTATGAAGACCAACAGCGAGACTGCAGCTACCAGTAACAGATTCGCGCCGAGAGCAACATAATAAAAGCCGAGTATGCTGTGAGGGATCATCGCCAGCACGGAAAGAACCAGCATCCACAGGGGGTGGTACCCGTTGGTGGGATTTATCGTATCGAAGGTCGATCCCAACCCGGCGCTGATATTTCGAGCGGTTTTGAGGTAGTAAAACGTGTCATCGGAGATGAATCCGTTAGTCAACTCCACAGGCGGCATGATCAGCTTGTAAGCCTGGGGAGCCAAGGCTATAAGCATGATGACGGCGACCAGTTGCCACTGAGTAGAGATTGCGGGCAGGTTCAGCTGTCTAAGCCTGTAAATTTCCGGTTCCTCCAATGTCAGCGTTATTCGAGGTAACCGGAATTTCCCAGTTGGAATTCAGCGCTGTTATCAATTCACTGTCCTGATATATCGTCCAAAGTCCAATGTTATTGATAGTGCTTCTTTGTGCGGGGCACAGCGCCCTCATCCCTCCAACGGCTTCTAGTAACTTTCCTTGATCATATCTGCGGTTGATTTGGCCCGATATTTCCCAGATGGAATCCAGTACTTTCATTAACGAACCATACGGAGATGGCACAACTGTACGATCACTCCCTGATGTTGTCAATTGCCATCCAAAGCGCTCCCATTTAGCCTCATAGCGCTATTCAGCCACTCCGAACCAAGCATAAAGGCGCTTAAGTCCAATACGCCAGATCATGTTCGTATTTGCGAATAATGTCCAATGACCCATCGGTGCTGCCGGCGTCGATAACGATGTACTCCAGATTAGGGTATTTCTGGTCAATAACAGATTGCATCGCGCTTTCAAGAATCCGGCCGCCTTGGTATGACGGAGTCACGATACTAAACTTGGGAAGGATTTTGTTCATCATGATCTTGACCGTCTTTAACTCCGGCACAAATCAGTTTGCGGGTGTGAAATCATGAAATATGTTTTGGACCCTGCGCTTCCACGTAAAATTCTCCACCTTGGCGCTAGCGTTCACGGCTAAACTCAGACTCCATTCGGCATCAATTTTCGCCCGCTGAAGAGCATTTCGCCACGCTGGGATGTCGTCAGGGTCGCATAGGACAGCGTTCGTATCGTCGAGGATCTCCCGCAGAACCGGCAGGTCACTGGCTATTATCATACGCCCGGTGGCCATGTACTCAAACATCTTCATGGGACTCATGTAATTGGCTGTGTTGCCACCTCCACTGACCGCGACCTCGCGCTGATATGGCATGAGCAGTACGTCGCAGGCAGCATAGAATGTCGGCAGTTCTGAGTTGGCAACGAACCCGACAATCCGCACGTTGTCTAAGGCCATTTCTGCAGCCTGCCGTTTACGGTTCGCAATATCCTGGGGAGTGCCTCCGACAAACAGAAAAACAATGTCGTGAGATCGTTTCGCGATGTCCAATATTTGCTCCACGCCGCGTCCAGGGTATAGGTGACCGACGTATCCAGCGACGAAATCCTGCGGGTCCAAATTCAGCGCCAGCCGTGCTTCCGCTTTAGTTGGTCGATTTGAAAACCGTTCCAGGTCCACGCCGTCCGGCGCGACGATCACTCGGTCGTCGTACAACACATCGGAAAAGTTCTCCAGGAGAAGTTTCTTAAGCGCGTGGGTGATGGCAACGACTTTTGATAAGTTGCCGTTGTTCAAAATTCGACGAAAATACCAGGCGCCCAAGGAACCGGCTGGCACGTTGTGGGCTTCAAATATCGTGTTATGTCCGATGGCTGTGGCAAATAATGCGGCCCGGATGCTGCGAGTGTAGATCATGTCGCACCCGGGACGCTTGGCCCATAGAACGGATCGAATATCGTAGTCGAGTCCCTTAGTCAGTCGGTGATAGGGAATCAATCTTATGGGGAACAGTCTCTCCAAGCCGTAGTGTGACATCAGATAGCCTTTGTCGGGCGCCATCGCCCCCCATGACTTTTTCGCTGTCAGCCTGACCTGGTGACCTTCTTGGGCCAATGCTTGTCCCATCTTCATAACGTGCATCGAGTTGGCCGCGCCCGAAGGGATGAACGAGTCTGAGACGTATCCGATTCGCACGTTAGATTCGTGGGTCTACCGGTGTCACTGAACTCTGCCGTCGCATCCATGTTTCCAATACAAGAAGCGCCCAAATCTTCGGCCCCCAGGCTCCGTCCATTGGGTCGATAGTCACTGAGCCGGGGCCTAGCAATCCGGATTTCCGTGCCTCGCCATGTGCGATGTAGTCAAAGGCCCAGTCCTTATTCGGTCCGAGCCAGTTAGCGATAGGAGAGCTGAAACCCCTTTTGGGCCGATTCAAGATTGAATCTGGCAGCCACTGGCGAGCGGCATCCTTGAGCAGCCCTTTTTGGTTCGTCGCTGACCAACGGAGCCGCGAAGGAATCGAGAAAACTTTTTCGATTAGCATGTGATCTAATAACGGTGGTCTCACCTCCAAAGCGACCGCCATGCTGGCACGGTCAACTTTGGTCAGAATATCATCGGGGAGGTAGGTGTTAAAATCCAGATACTGAAGTCGGGTAACCGAGTCTAGGTCGGGCCTCCAGTGTTGTCTGAAATACCAGTAAGGGTCATCTTCAGCCTGGCCTGATACATCGGGGCTGATAATCTGGGACTTTTCGTCCCTCGTAAAAAGCTCTACATAACTGGCGTATCGCTGGAGTGGGTCCAGACGGGCCTGCCTTATCGACCGTCCCAACAACGAATCTGATACCATTCCCGATCTGAGAATCGTCCGTCGTAGACTGAGAGGCGTCCGATCTATTAATCGTCGATTCAGCCATGTTCGGTACCGGGCATAGCCTCCAAATACCTCGTCTCCTCCATCGCCAGATAGCACGACCTTGACTCCCTGGCTGCGAACGAGGGCGCTCACTTGATGAGTCGGGATAGCCGATGAGTCTGCATATGGTTCATCGTACATCCTGACCGTCTGATCAAGAATGTCTTCCGCAATGTCGCCATCCACAATCTTTTCAGTATGAGAAGTGCCGAACATCTCGGCGACCTCTCTGGCATATTCTGTTTCATCGTGAAGTTGGCTGTTAAAACCGACTGAGAACGAATGAACTGGGTCCGATAGTTGATCGCTCATGACAGCAGTGACCGTGCTGGAATCGATTCCACCACTGAGAAGCACTCCAACCGGCACGTCGCTGACCAAATGGGCTTGAACGGCGGATTTCAGTTCGTCCCGAACCGCATGGATGGCATCGGTTCGATTCTGGATGCCGGATTCCGAAGGCTCTAGTCGCCAGTAGCGTCGAAGGATAGGAGAACCCTGATCGTGTGGCAATGACAATGTGTGGCCCGGCAGTAACTTCTTGATGAATTTGTAAGCAGATTTCGGAGCAGGAATGTAGAGGTAGGTGAGGTAATCTGAAATCGCGCCGACATCAGGCTCTCGGTTCACGGCTTGTAGGGCCAGAATCGCCTTGATCTCAGAGGCGAAAGCGAACGTCCTGCCATCCCAGTAATAGTACAGAGGCTTGATCCCCACTCGATCCCTGAACAAAACCATTTGGCGGCGATAGGTATCCCAGATAGCGTATGCGAACATCCCTCGGAAACGGCATGCCGAAGCCTCGCCCCATTCCTGGTAGGCTTGCAGCAGAACCTCGGTGTCAGATTCGGACCTGAATTTGTAGCCCAATTGCTCCAACTCTCGC
>CAJWRP010000058.1 GCA_913046025.1 uncultured Chloroflexota bacterium | reverse complement strand
CCGTGGCGCAAAAGAGCTAAACTAGATATTGTTCCTGGGGGCTAGTTTCAGCAAGGTGTAGGTTGAATTGAAAACTTTGCCTGCGTCCGTGTAATTAGCCCGCTGATAAGCTGATAAAAAGAGGCTGTTAGCCAGAGGCTGATTGAAAAGACAGGAATTTCGGAGATAGGCGGTTTAAGTCACAATCGCCTATCTCCATCTATTTCAGCCTAATATCCACTGGACCCTGCGCCGCTGGCTAGCATAGCCGTAACGGCGTCCTTCACGGCTATAGTTGCATCCACTGACACCATGACTTCAGAGTCGCGCTTCTTACCCGCGGCGTGTATCTTCGCTAAGCCCTCTTCTGTAACTTTCAGGCATTCGAGTTGACCTGGCATCCCTGGGAAGCCCATGGACTGCGCCAGGTCGTTAGGCCCACCGGCGAAGACCTCAATGCCATCCACACTCAGAATTTCGTCCAGGTTGTTGTAAGCGGTGATACTCTCCAACTGAGGCATGATGAGAAGCTCGTCGTTTGTTCGGTCCATCATAGCCCTCAGGTCGGTTTCGAATCCAAACCGAGTGACTCGCTTGCTGGTGTAGCTGCGAAGACCGCGTGGCGCGAAGTAGCAGTACTCCACCAGCTTCTCCGCCTGCTCCTTGGTCTCCAGATTTGGTATGGTGATGGCCCTCATACCTCTATCCAGGTAGTTGAGGATATTGCTCTGAATCTGGTCCGGCACGCGCATGGCCGGAGTGACACCCCAGCCGTCGCACATGCGGCAGAACCGGTCAATGGTCTCGGGAGTTGTAGGCGCATGCTGCCCATCGTAGCTCACGAAGTCGAGCCCCATCACTCCGGCAAGTTCGATAATCTCATCCGAGTAAAAGCTTAACGCGATACCGACGGCCTTTTCTCCACGTTGCATCTTTTCTATGATCTTGTTCACCGGCATTTTCTCTGTCCTCCGAATATAGATTAAGTGGAATAGAGTAGTGATCTACGCGGGCTGGACCAGTTCGATCAGCACGTCGTCCGGCCCCTCTATGTAGGCGAGGCGTGCCCCGCTATCGACTTGAGTCAGTGGCAACACGATACGAATACCCGCGCCTTCCAGTCTGGATAGCTCGGCCTCCAGGTCCTCTACGTCGAATCCAAAGTGCTCAAGACCCAGGCGGTTCAGTTCGGCGACGGCGCGCTCATCGGACGTACCCGGTGGCTTGGAGGAGATGTTGAACCGGCACGGGCCGCCGACGTCCATGCCCACGGTTATCGTGTCGGGCATGACCTCTCGCTCCGAGACAATATTGGCGTTGAAATACTGTACGTACCACTCTGCAGATTTGCGCGGGTCCGACGCCCGAATGTGGACATGGTTGATACTGTACTGCATGATGTAGCTCCTGAAAAGAATGGGCACATGCTAGCACAGCGAAGTTAAGACTAATAAATGGCCTCAGGCCACACTCTCCAGCCATTGAAGAAAGACAACGACGAACCCACTCAGGGTTTTGCGACCGCTACGCCTGTCGTTCCCGCTATTGTAAATATCTGTTTGTAGCCGGGAATTTCCGCGGGCATAGACACAGAAGATCACCCCAATTTCAGCAGTGAGAACACTAGCCTGAATTGGAGTTCCATAAGATTGTAAACTAACCCTTTTGATGACCCGAATGCTTTGGGGCGCGACCTGCGGGCGTAGACGATCCAAATAATTGCCACCGTCGATGCGACAGCAAGGTATACGGCGTATTAGACATAAAAGATGGATCAGAAATCGAAGGTCTCGCTAAAGGACAATTGCCACTTCTACTAGTTTATGGCCCTTTCTCGAATGAATGCCTATCAAGTAGGATGATATTTCTAAGCGACTGATTTTGATAGGTTCTGGGTTGTTCTAAATTCTTGAGTGACTATTTAAGTATCCAGAACGGCGATGGCCTGGATCTCCACAAGCATCTCTGGGCGAGCTAGCGAATGTATGGTGATAAGCGCGCTGCCCGGAAACCCGTGACTGAAGTAGCCTTTGCGGATCTCGATGAACTCGTCGCCGTAACGGCTGTCGACTATGAACACCGTCATGGTGACGATGTCGTCGAGGGAGCCGCCAACGTCGCTCATCAGCCTTTGCAACTTGGCGAAGCACTCGTGGGCCTGGCCAGTGAAGTCGCCGACCAGCGATTTGCCGTCGGCGTCCTCGGTGGCGCCGTGGCCAGCCAGATACACCGTCGTGCCGCCAGTGACCTTAACGGCCCGTGAATAAGCTCTGGTCTCTTCTCGCTCGCCCTTGAAATACTCCCGCTGCATGTTGCGCTCCTTTTGGGTTCTAAGTAATTTATCTAGATCGTCTGGAGATGAGTCAGGGTTCTTCGACTGTATTAATGTTACCCGGGTGATTTCGTCATCAACGAAGGTGTGCCAACCATCAATCCCTTTGTCGTCGGTTCCATCGGTAACGCAAACGAATTCGATTTCAGCGTCGGACAGATTCAGGTTCCAAAGCATATGCTTTGATGTAAAATTCCTGAATGCTTGATCATTAGTCAAAACTTTATTTTCCATACTTTGATGAAAGCTTCTACGGTATTCCTAGCATCAAATATCCGCTCAGCATTGGTCGTCATATTGGATTTCAAAGGCCAATAGTGTTGTTATCGTAGGTACTAACAAGACGTTTTGCCGTGTCCGATTACCGAGCTAAACTGTCATCGAAGTTTTAATGTTTCCCCCTACCCACGCCCCAAGAACGGCATGCCTAATGGCAGGACCATAGCATTATAAAAATTGACGCCGTCTGGGAGGGCGGCCATGGCCAGGGCTGCTGCGCCGATGTCGTCGACGCTTATCATCGGCTCAGTGTGGAAGCGGTCGTGGGCGCGCTTTTCCACAGCCACGTTGCCTGGATTCAGACAGCTCACAGCTATGTTGTGCTCCCGACCCTCCAGCGCTGCTACGTGGGTCAGGCCAACGACCCCACTTTTCGTCGCGCCATAAGAGGCCGTGTTTGGACGCGGTACATATGCTGCAGTGCTGCCGATGTTGATGATCTTGCCGCCGCCCTGAGGCTTCATGATTTTCAGGGCCTCGCGACAGCACAGGAACACGCCGGTAAGGTTCACGGCAACCACGCTCTGAAAAGACTCCAGCGTCATCTCGTCCAAAGGGGCAGACGCCTCCACACCAGAGTTGTTGACGGTGATGTCCACACGCCCGTGTCGGCTGAGAGTGCCTGTGAAAAGGCTGATCACCTGGGCTTCGTCGGTGACGTCTGTTGGCAGAACGTCTACCGTGCCGCCTTTGGAGCTTAACTCCTTGGCAGTCTTCTCCAGCGCATCTCTGTTGCGGGAGGCAATCACCACCGTCGCGCCCTCGTTCACGAAGGCCCTGGCTATGCCTTTGCCCACGCCTGTTGCGCCCCCGGTTATGATGGCGACTTTTCCGTCTAGCTTGCCCATGCCTTGTCCTCCGTAACCAAACTTATCCTGTTCCTAAAGCTGTCCTGAGGTGATCTATCGAAATGTTGCCGCCGCTCATCACCAGCGCGACCTTCTTGCCGCGGAGCCGGTCCTTGATCTTCAGCGCGCCGGCCAGCGATGCCGCCCCTGCGTGCTCTGTCAGGTTGTGAGTCTTCTCCAGGAGCGTCACCACAGCCCGGTCCATCTCTTCGTCGGTTACCAGAATGAAGTCGTCCAGCACTTCCTTCAAGATGGCCTGTGGCAGTTCGTAGCCCATGCCGGTAGCTAGTCCCTCCGCCTTGCTGGTCATAGGCGCTTCTTCCAGCTTGCCGCTTTTCCATGACAGGTAGCCCGCCTGAGCGCGCTCGGCCTGCACTGCAATAACTTGAATTTCAGGATTGATGCTCTTGGCCACTATGCCCACTCCGCTGGCTCCGCTGCCGCCTCCCAATGGGACGATTATCACGTCCACGTCGGGCAGGTCCTCCAGGATCTCCAGCGCGTACGTGCCGACGCCAGCCACCAGGACTGGGTCGTTGACTGCATGCACGAAGCGATAGCCTTCTTCTTTGGTCAGGCGCTCAGCGTGCTCCCGGGATACGTCGAAATAGAGGCCGTGGTGTACCACTTGTGCGCCCAGGTTCTCCATGGACTCGACCTTGCCGGGATTGGCGCCGTCGGGCACGCATACCACGCACTTCGCTCCGAATAGGCTGGCGGCGTATGCGATGGACTGTCCGTGATTTCCGGACGATGCCGTGATCACACCTTGCGCCTTCTCCTCGTCGGACATCTGGGAGATCAGGTTGATGCCGCCACGGACCTTGAATGCACCTAAAATCTGGTGGTTCTCGTGCTTCACCCACACCTCGGCGTCCAGCAATTTGTCCAGGCCCAGGTAGTGGTGTAGCGGCGTGCGCCAGATGTAAGGCTCGATGCGCTTCTTTGCGGCGATAACGTCCTGTAAGGTTGGTCGGTTAGACAATGGTGTCTCCTGTCAAAATTGCTGGTATTTTATGTCTGGCGTCAGTATAAGGGGTGGCCGCGTCCTGTGCTATCATAGCGATAAATTCCGACTAGCTATTTTGAGCGTGGAGGGCTACATGACCAGCAGCGGCACCGGCGGAAGGGCAAACATTAATGCGGGCAGACAGGCTGTTTACACAAAGGGCGGAGTAGTTTCGTCGCAGTCGCCAATGGCGTCGTCTACCGGGTTACGCGTGCTGTCCGAGGGCGGCAACGCTTTCGATGCAGCCATTGCCATGGCTGCCGTGGAGGCGGTGACCTGCCCCATGTGGTGCGGCATCGGCGGCGAACCCTTCATCATCATGTACGAGGCCAAGACCGGCAAGGTCTACGGTCTGAACGGCAGCGGCAAGGCTCCTATGGGCGCCGACCGCGGCTACTATGTCAGCCGTGGATATAGCACCATGCCTCGCACAGGCCCACACTCTGCTGCCATCCCTGGCGAGATCGATTCCTATTACGTCATTCAAGAGAAGTTCGGCACCCGGTCGGTGGCCAGTCTGCTGGAGTACGCCATAGACTATGCAGAGAACGGCTTCGTTCTGTCCGACAAGCTGGGCTGTATATTTACAAACTCTTTGTCCGCCCTGAGCGAGTTCTCCGACACAGCGGCCATATTCACGCGATACGGCACGGCCCTGGGAGCTGGCGATGTTTTGGTGAACAAGGACCTTGCCAAGACGCTAAGGATTGTCGCTGAGCAGGGCCCTGACGTCTTCTACAGAGGAGCCATCGCCAAGGAGATGGTCCGCGCACTGCAGGCGGCTGGCAGCCTGTACACGGAAGAGGAGTTTGCGCAGTACAAGACCAACCTCTACGAGACTCCGATATCTACTACATACAGAGGACATATTGTTTACGAGACCAATCCGCCATCTCAAGGCCTGATCGTTCTTGAGATGTTGAACATCATAGAAGGCTTCGATTTGGCGAACATGGGCTTCTACTCCGCCGACGCGGTACACGTAATGGTGGAGGCCAAGAAGCTGGCGTACGCGGATCGCAACGCCTACATGGGTGACCCCGACTTTGTAGAATCGCCCACGTCCGAGCTGATATCCAAGGACTTTGCCGAGATGCGACGTCGGGAGATCAACATGGATAAATCGATGGGCAATGTTGAGGCTGGTCCTCTCGGTGTCATCATGGCTGGCGGTGACGATACCACCTACTTCTGCGTGGTGGACCGCGAAGGCAACGCAGTCTCTATGATCCACAGCCTGTCAGATGGCTTCGGCTCCAGGTTCGTGGCAGGGAACACAGGCGTGCTGCTGAACAACCGTATCGGTCGTGGCTTCTCCCTGGTGGATGGCCATCCCAACGTCATCAAGCCGGGCAAGAAGACCATGCACACGCTGAACGCTTTCATGGTGATGAATGAGGACAGGCCCTACATCGTCGCGGGCACACCTGGCGGCGACCGACAGGTGTCCTGGAACGTGCAGATGATTTCGAACGTTATTGACTACGGCATGGGTGCGCAAGAGGCCCTGGAAGCGCCCTGCTGGAACTCCTGGCCCGGCACTGATCCCGCAAACATCAACGACTCTGTGGTTGTGGAGCTTGAGCCGGGAATGACCGGTGAAGAGCTGGCCAAGCTGGAAGCCAAGGGCCACGCCATCAAACATATCGATGTCCGTCCAGGATCGACTAAACTCATTCTTATCGACCCGGATACGGGAGTTCGTATGGGAGCATCCGATCCTCGTACAGATGGCCACGCCGCGGCGTTATAGGAATTAGTTTCTAGTTGGTGGTTATTAGTATTTCGCTCTCAATATGGTATCTGTTGGAATTCGGCAGCTACTTGAAAATTGCCGAATGAACATCTTCTTTGATGTGGACTACACCATTCTTGGAGCCGATGGTAGTATGAGGCCTGACACAGAGGAAACGTTTCAGAAGCTGACTGCGGACGGTCATCTCGTGTATGTCTGGTCAGGTGTAGGCATTCGAAAGGCAGAGGTCCGGCGTCTAGGTCTTGAAAGCTATGTGTCGGACATCTTCCAGAAACCCATCGAAGATTTCGAGGAGGGCCTTGTCACGTGGGGCGTTACAACAAGGCCCGACTTTGTTATTGATGACCATCCAGAGATTGTGCGGAACTTCAGCGGTTTCCTCTGTAGCCCTTACTTTTGGCGCAACGCCAATGATACCGAGATGAAAGAGATCTACCAGGTCATCGCCGATGTAATAACCACTGGCGTTTCGGAGCATGAGGCGTACAAGCCAGGTCTTTCTGAAAAATGAATCGCCCTTAGTACAGATCGCCTTACTGGTCGTCGGTAACAGCAAAGGCTCGACCCGTCCATTGGTGGATTGAGTGACCCCAGACCGACGTGGATAAACTAACATGAGCCGGACAATCCAAAAAATCAAGCAGCTTGCTCCAGAAGTATCCTCTATGATTGCCGCCGGTGAGGTCATCGAACGGCCTGCTTCTGTGGTCAAAGAGCTGGTAGAAAACTCTATCGACGCCGGCGCTACTGAGATCGCTATCGAGATTCAGGGCGGCGGAGTCGAACTCATTCGCGTGGCCGACAATGGCAACGGCATTCCCTACAATCAGGTGGAGCTTGCCTTTGAGAGGTTTGCAACCAGCAAGCTTTCGGGGCCTGACGACCTCGAATCCATTGCAACGTTGGGCTTTCGAGGCGAGGCACTACCCAGCATAGCGTCGGTCTCCCAGGTCAGCATTGTCACTCGGCATGGTGACGCCGACAGCGGAGTTCGACTTGAAGTGAACGAGAGCAAGGTGGGCAATAAGGAGCGCCAGGGTGCGTCGCCCGGCACCATCGTCACCGTGCAGCAACTCTTTCGCAACGTGCCCGCCCGACGCAAGTTTCTGCGCTCGCCCGGGTTAGAGACGACCCGGGTGCAGACCTTGGTTACCCGTTACGCGCTGGCCTATCCGGAGATACGTTTTAAGCTAATGGCAGGGCGTTCCAAGTTCGCTAGTCCTGGTTCAGGGGACCTGCTAGAGGCGGTGGCAGCTGTGTATAGCCTGGATGTCGCCCAGGCGATGCTTCAGATAGACGAACTTCCACGGGCAGCAGACGACCTGGAAAACTATGACGAAGAAGTCAGGCCTGTGGTTACCGGTGTTGCAGGGGCGCCTTCCGTGGACAGGGCCAATCGCAACTACATCAGCCTGTTCGTGAACCGGCGTTGGGTGCAGAGTCGTGCCCTGAACATGGCGGTGGAGCAGGCGTACCACGGCTTTCTCAAGGAGCGCCGATTTCCCATGGTAGTATTAAATATTACCATGCCCTTTGAGGACGTAGACGTCAACGCGCATCCGGCTAAGACAGAGATCAGGTTCCGTAGGCAAGATAGGGTGTTTTCGGCAGTGCAGCACGCCGTTCGGAAGGCGCTCACCGCCCACACTCCTGTGCCGGAGATGCGTCGCGTGCAGGTGACAGCGGGAGAATTCGCTGGTGCACCAGCGCGAACCGCATTGTCATTCTGGCAGGTGCAGCCCTTCTCACGCACGTCAGAGGCGGTAGGCCCGATCAATGGGGATGTTGCCGATGGTCCGTCAGGGACGGGCTTGCCCTTTGAAGAGGCTCTGAGTCCGAAGTCGGCCCTGCCCGTACTGCGAGTGCTGGGCCAGGTACAGAGCACATACATTGCGGCGGAAGGTCCCGATGGCATGTTCCTCATCGATCAGCACGCCGCCCATGAGCGAGTCGTGTTTGAGAAAATTCAGGCCGATTCCGCAGCTAGCGCGCCCGAGGTGCAGATGCTAATGGAACCTGCCACGCTGGAGCTTAACCCTCGTCAGCAGGAGCTTCTTCTAGCCAGTCAGGAGGCCTTTGGTGCACTAGGTCTGTTGGTCGAGCCCTTTGGCGGCGATCTATTTCTGATTCGCGGCGTGCCCAGCATCCTGGCTGAGGCCGATCCAGCCAGCGCCCTGATCGATGTGCTGGACGAGCTATCGGAGGGCGGCGATCCGGAGACCTGGCAGCAGCGCGCGGCGTATTCGTTGGCCTGTCACAGCGCCATTCGCGCGGGCAAAGTCATGACCCACCAGGAGATGGTAGAGCTAGCCAGACAGCTTGAGGACTGCTACCAGCCCCATAGCTGCCCCCACGGTCGGCCCACTATGATCCACCTGAGCACCACTCACCTGGAGCGCGAGTTCGGGCGGTAAGTCCGATGAGGCTTTAGGCATGATCTAATCCAATTCACTGAAGTGTGGAAATATAAACGGACAGAAGGGTGATGTAGTATGTTTGAAGGTGGGCGACGCACCATTCATCAAAGGTCTCGATGCATAGCTACATGCTGTTTGCAATAGAGGTGTTAAATGAAAATAGGACTCTTTCTTAACACACAAAGCCAGGGCAATGATAATATGGCGCAGCAGATCAAGGACAGCGTTGAGCAGACTCGGGCGGCGCGGGACGCTGGCTTCGATCTTATAGGCTGCGGCGAGCACTACCTCTCTGCGCCGTACCAGATGGCCGCCTCGTTGCCGTTCCTGGCGCGCATGGCAGCGGAGGCTGGTGACATGCAGGTTGCTGCATCTGTGCTGCTTCTGCCTTTGCACAACCCCGTGGCGCTGGCCGAGAGCCTGGCTACCATGGACGCCATCTGCGACGGGCGCTTTGTCTTCGGCATTGGCCTTGGCTATCGCGATGAGGAGTACGGCTCCTTTGGAGTTACTTCCAAGGAGCGAGTTGGTCGTATGCGTGAGGTGCTAGAGGTGACGAATCTGTTGTTGACTCAGGACGAGGTCGAGTACAAAGGTAAGTACTTT
>CAJWRP010000057.1 GCA_913046025.1 uncultured Chloroflexota bacterium | reverse complement strand
AGGTTATCAGCCCAGACCAGCTTGCCATCGACTCTGACCAGCCATTCATCATGCACAAGGCCGTGAGTCAGACTCTCCCCGCTGGCATGCCTGCCGAAGACAAGCATCTCCCCCGCCATGGCTGTTGCCCTTCTATGAACATCAAGATCAATTTTGCGCCGCAATCGTACGCCATCGAAAAGAATTGTCTCTTGCGGTATCCATCTGAGTCGCGACTCTGCCTGGAGCCTGATGCTAGTGCTGATTAAGGTATCGGCAATCTTTGAACCGTAGGCCTTCTCGGCAGCCTGCGAAGTGATGACTGATACTGCACCTGACTCGATAGTTAGGCTGATTTGCATTTCGTCCCCTCCTACCAAGCCACCGGAGGTATTAGCCAAAACGATCTCAACCTCTTCTCGCTCTTGTCGAGGCGCAGACAGAAAAATTCTCATCGGGCTCTGATGATAATAGTCGACCCGGTGCTGGTCGCCCACTTTATGGACCACTATGTCGGCTTTGCCGTACAAGAAAAAGGGCTCCTCCAACGCAATTCAGGCTGAGCGGTAATCCGCATTAATTGGACACTATGTCAGGTTACCGTTTGGGCCGCCACACGACGAGACTCCCTGCACAGATAGTCTACGGGACTCCTATTTATGTTCCAAGACCAGTCCCATGCTGCTCTCAGAAGAAGAACAGGATGGCGTCCGGTGGAAAATCTTCGTCGTCTAGGTGATCTCCAGAAGGTCTTCACCCACAATTACTTCGCCCTGATAGGTCTTACTCGCCTTTTGAGCCCAGAGCTCAGGCCGGTCGATTTCTGGAATGCCGGCCGGAACAAAGTGCGTAAGAACCAGCCTACCTACGCCGGCCTCTGACGCCACCTCCCCAACCTCCTCCACCGGAGTGTGGGCTTCAATGATGTGTCGTCTCAGTGCTTCGTTTCCAGGATCGAAGCCATCTACGAGAGCGTCAACTCCATCAGAATTCAACGCCTCATGGACTAGAATGTCCGCTCCCTTCGCGAGTTTAATCAGGTTATCACTTCGACTAGTATCTCCCGAAAACACGATCGAACGGTGCGGTGTATCAAAGCGGAATGCGAAGGCCGGTTTGGCCGCGCCGTGAGTCACCTCTGTGGCAGTTACCGTAACGTTCTCGTCTTTGTATATATTGCCGCCACCTACCACGTTGTGTGGCCGAATCAAGTCGGCAAACGGAATCCTGTTCTCGTCCACAATGCGCAGTTGGATATCCCAGTCCATGTACTGCAGATAAGACTGTGTCATGTCCTCCAAAGGTGGAGGACCAAAGGCATCCACTGGAGTCTTTAGACCGCTGGTCCAGGCACGCAGAAGTAGAGTGCCGTAGTCGGCGACATGGTCCGAGTGGTTGTGGGTAATAAAGACGGCCCGCAATGCCTGAGAAGAGATGTTCGCCAGGGCCATCTGCCTACAGACCCCATTACCGGCGTCGATGATATAGACAGCACCGTTAACAATGAGAGCATTTGCTGGTTGAGCGCGAATCGCCTTTATCGATGGTCCTCCAGCTGTACCCAGAAGCACAAGCCGAGTACCCGCATCGCCTGGCCGCATAGCTGAAAACCTCAAGTAGTAGTTTTGAATATGAGTTGAAGTAGTGTGGAATGCTGTCAGTGGATGTTCCCGTAGCGGGCGGAGTATAACAATAGATTGAGGTAGCAGCAACCGCACCGCGAATTGAGCCATCCATCCAGGTCATCTGGCGGGTCCGAAAATTAGAGTTTCCAATATTCCCATTAATGACAAATGTTGCTTGAAGGGATTGTTGTGATGAGATGTTCTCCAATGATGAAGAAGGACGAGTTTGCGAATTCAGTTTTCATATCGGTTGCCTTGGATCCGCGTACCCTTAGGCGTCTCTCGGCTGCTGCAGTAGTTGCAGCGTGTTGCCATCGGGATCGCGCAAAGTGGCGACCCATCCGCCCCAGTGCTCTTGTTCCGGAGGGCGTACAAACTCCACACCCTTGGCAACCAGGTCTTCATAGGCTTCTTGGATATTCTCGGTGCCCAGATTTATCATTACCCGGTCCGATTCGGTCGTCTTACCGCTAACGTCTTCGTGTGTGCCGATGCTAAATCGCATGTCTCCCCACTCAAACGCCACAAAATACGGCTTGACTGAATGCACTGGAAATCCCATGGTTTCTCTGTAAAACTGCGTCATTACATCCAATCTGTCCGTCCAAATAATCACGCCGACTACGCTATTTATCACTTCAGTACCCTCTATTAATGATTGAATCAACTGTGTGCCCGGTATTTCATGGTATTTGCCAACGGTCAGGTGGTCAATTGAGGAAAGGTTCACTCAATTAGCAGGCAAATTCCCCCAATAGGTGATTTCCAAATTAATTATTTGCCGCTATAATGGTGATTGGAGACATGGATGATGTTGATGACAGTTTTTGGTAGGGTCTCTAGAAAGGAGGATGTCACATTGGATAGTAGAACGGGAAGGTGTTCCAGGTAGGTGTTCCCTTGGGCACCTTCTAAGGAATAGGGCTCGTTCGCTTGTCGAACGGGCCCTATTTCGTTTGTTTTGAATTTCAGGCGATCCGCACATCCTCAACAGGGCGAGTGTACGGCCGGGGATTATCTTCGGTGCGAACTCTAGGCCTTGTCTGAGAGTCCTACTTGAACGGCAATCTTGGAGCCGCAAGTTTAATACTCAGAGGGCCTACCGCACAACGTTCCCCCTCACGGCAAACCCGATTCGCCTGCACGGTCTACAGCCACCCAAGTCTAATCCTGCTTGGCATTCAAAACTAATCGGGAGTCTTTGTTGACTGCCAGGCCACCATCTGCCAGCTATTGCCCTTTTGTACCCACACATCTGTAAATCGCACGCCGAAGTCCAGTTTGCCGTTTTGCGTCGACACGTTGAACCGTGCAGTGCCGGTAACTACCCCAGTGGAGCCATACGCCCTCGCCTCTACGTCGCTGGGCACAATGGAGTCGAACGTCGTCGCGCCGCTCTTCATTCCCGCTATCAAGCTGTCTTTCGTGTCCACCCTGGCCGACGAGTGGAAGTAGGTCAGTTCATCGGCGAGGATGGCCTTCAGCTTGGCCACGTCGCCATCGACCATCGCCTTCATGCGACTGGCATCCAGGTCAATTAACGTCTTTTCGTAATCAGGCATTTCTGAATTTGTTCCTTCCTAGATTCTTAGATTCGAGGACGACTAACCCTGATTGTGTCGAGGATGCTCGATAAAATCGGATCTCACCACTAACGTGGTCTTTCCATATCCGTTCGCCCTGAGCCTGTCGAAGAACAGCCCCTATAAGCCGTCTAATATATTTGCTCGGTCTATTTCAGGCCTTCGAGAAAGCGCCGCGGGTTATCCACCATGATCTGGTTTATGTTCTGCGGGGATGCGCCTAGCTCCTGCAGCAGCGGCAATACGTTCCGCGTAATGAAGTTATAGCTATCCGGGTTGTTGGCATCGCGGACAGCCCTAGCCTCACGATGCGCAGGAATGGTAGCAACGGACCAGTCATGGCCCAGCATTATGCGGTCCACGAAACCCGCCTCGATAAGCTTGTATGTGGTCTCTGTGCGAGTCTGCCAGTTAGGAAGCTCTGGACGTGATCCAGGGTTGCGGTCCAAACCTATCCAAACGCCCTTCTCCAGCAAGCCTTTAAGGTAGCCGATATCCGTGGTGTCGTTGCTGTGACCTACGTACACACGATTCAGGTCCACGCCCTCGTCCTCGAAAATTCGGACCTGCTGCTCACCGACGCGTTCCGGTGCCCAGGTATGTGTCGATATCGGAACACCAGTGGCCTTTTGCGCCCTGGCCGCAGCTCGAAGGATAATCTCGCCCTCCACCGTCACGCCGCCCATGTCGTTCGCTACTTTGATGATGCCTGCCTTGATACCAGTCCCCTCGATGCCCTGTTCAATTTCCCTAATGAATAGGGGCGCTATGTCATCCGGAGAGGCTGTCCAGAACACTCTGGGAATGTCCCGCCAAACACCAGTGCAGCAAACGATGTTGACGCCCGTCTCCCTAGAGACCTGCTCTAGCATCTGCATGTCTCGTCCCAAGTCGATGGTCGTGACGTCAATAATGGTGCGGAGGCCTTCCTTGTAGGCCTCGGTGAGCTCATTTATGGCACGCCGAATTGTGCCCTCACGGTCTATGAACTCTGGATACATCTGCTGAATGCCTGCTGAGGTTGTGATCACGTGCTCATGAGACAGCGTAAACCCTATATCAGCCGTGTCCAACGGCCCCAGAACCGAGTTAATGGTGGCCATATTCTATCCTTCCGCTACGATTGGGTTGCTAAGCACGCCTATGCCCTCGATGTCTATTTCACACACATCGCCCGGCTTCATGTTCTGGGTTGCGCCGTCGGTGCCCATCCAGATCATGTCTCCAGGAATCAGAGTCAGGTGCTGCGTCATCACGCTGATGTAGTGTTCTACTCCGAACAGCATGTTGTTGGTGGGGAAATCTGAAACGACCTCGCCATTTACACGGACCTGAGTTCGCAGTTTGGACAGTACCACATCAGTCTCTATCCACGGCCCCATCGGCTTGAACGTATCGGTATTTTTGGCGCGCCACATCGTCCTGTCAACCGACTGCCAGTCCCGCTCGCTCACATCGTTCCCAATGGTGTAGCCCAGCACGCATGACAGGGCGTTCTCCTCGGTCAGGTGCTTGGCCTCTTTACCGATAATCACCACCAGTTCGCCCTCGTACTGAAATCGCTCTCCAGAGTCCTTGGGCTTAACGATGGCTTCGTTGTGGGCTATCAGTGCGTTGTTAGCACGATAGCCAATGTCGGCTTTGTCAGGCAGGTCCGGCTCACGATTCAGAAGCTTTGCCGCCTCTCGAACGTGCACCTCGTAGTTAATGCCTGCCGCATAAAACGTCTTCGGCTCAAAAGGAATGAGTAGTTTCACAGAATCCAGCGACCGCGATACACCCGTGTCACTGTAGCTATCAAAGGGGCTACCGTTCACCTCATTGATCTGCTCACCATTAAGTATGCCAAAGGTTATTTTACCTTCCGCTTCGTAACGTACCCAACGCAATTTTCCTGCCTCCTATGTTCAGCGTTCGAATATGCAAATCAAAAATACTTACCGCTCTGAGTTCATCAATTCTCTGGCTATAGGAAGTACTGTTTGAGCCACTCGGCTGCACTCCTGCACGTGAGGGAAGCCCGATAGGATGAACTCGTCGATACCAAGCCGCCAGTAGCCCAGCAGCTCTTGGGCCACCTGCTGAGGCGTGCCAACGATCGCGGTGCCACAGTTTACACGGACGGTGGATATTCCGTTCCACAAGTGCTTGCCCACGCGATACTCCGCAACAACCTGAGCCTGCGCTCGCTGTCCTACCATTGCCGTACCCGCAAAAACAGCCTGTCGCTGTCCCTTTACGACGGTCTCCGCTTTGGAAATCAGTTCGCCAGCGGCGTCCCAGGCCTCATCCTCGCTATCGCGCACTATGAGATGAGTGCGTAGACCATGGACGCCCGTTCTGCCAGCAGCCTTAAACTGCTCGTTGGCACGGCGAATGTGAGTCTCGATTCCCTCCAGCGGCATTATCCAGGCCAGATAGACATCGGACTGCCTCCCGGCTAGACCCAACGCCGCATCAGAGGCTCCGCCCAGGTAGAATTTCGGGCCATCCCCGACTGGTCCCGGCGAACATATCGCGCCGTTTAATTGAATATGCTCGCCTTTGTAATCCACAGGTTCCGGGGACTCTGCCCACATTTTCCGGCAAGCCTCTATGAATTCCTCTGCCCTGGAGTAGCGATGCGCGTGGTCCGAGACCTCCCCCATGCGTTCGAAGTCTCCCTGTATGCCGCCGGGAACGACGTTCAGATCGATGCGGCCATTGCTGATGTTGTCCAGGGCCGCGGCCATCTGCGCAAACAGCCCTGTGGAAACGAACCCTGGCCTGACAGCAACCAGGTAACGTATGCGTTCAGTGACTGCGGCCAGTGCCGTGACCGTTGTCCACGTCTCGGCGAGAGGCTCCCGCTCCTCGAACAGACCGTTGGCAAATCGAGTCGGTATCAGCAAAGAGTAGTAGCCCTCTTTCTCTGCCGTCTGCACGACCTGTTTGAGATAATTGAATGTAGGCGGGTATTCTGCCTTCAGAGTCCCGATATGCTCACCATCGCCATCGATGGGAACGAACCAGCTAAATCTTGGCTCCGGTCTATTGTTGCCTGATGTCATTTAGGAATGTTGCCTCCGTGTGGATTACTGATTGCTGCCCTCTAGCCCAAAAGCTTCTGCCACCAGTTCGTATGAACGAACCCTGTCTTCGAAGGCGTAGCATATGGTCACGATGCCCACATCGTCTGTCTTATACATATCTGCCACGGCTTCGATCTTTTCTCTTACCTGCTGAGGATCGCCGTCAATGTAGTGCTCCTGCAGCTGATTGATGTAGCCGCGCTCGTCAGGACGGAACTGGTACGTCAGTGCCTCGTCCACAGGGGGAAGGGCCTCCCGCATACCCTGCACCGACTTTACCCTAGCCACGTTTCTGCTAGAGGCCAGCCGCTGTGCCTCTTCTTCTGTCTCAGCGCAAAGCACCTGCAAGCCAATATTGACCTTGGGTTCGAACAGGTACTTGGATGGCTTGAACTGCTCCCTGTACATCTGGGCGATCATGGGCCCTTGTTCGACAGCCAGTCCAAAAAAATGCGCAAAGCTAAAGGGCAGGCCCATCTCGGCTGCCATTTGAGCGCTATCGGCCCTGGAGCCCAGCAGCCACACATCTGGCGAGGTGAACTCTCCGGGGCCAGCCCGCACAGAGGCGAAAGGATGCTCCGGATCTACGTCGTCATTCAAAAAGCCCACCAGGTCGCGGACCTGATCAGGATAGTACCGCACGTCAATACGAGACCTTGGGTGGGACAGCACCGCCGCCGTCAGCTGGTCGCTGCCTGGCGCTCTGCCAAGACCTAGATCGATTCTGCCTGGAAAGAACGTCTCCAGCAGACGGAAAGTCTCCGCCACTTTGAATGGGCTATAGTGCGATAACATAACGCCGCCACTGCCCACTCGAATGGAAGAGGTGTTGGCGGCGATCTGTCCGATCAGCACCTCTGGGGTTGTGCCTGCGAAGTTTGCTACGTTGTGGTGTTCTGCCACCCAGTAGCGCTGGTATCCCAGCCGCTCGGCCACCCTGGCCAACTCCACCGTTTCTAGCACTGCGTCTCGTGCAGTGCCTCCCTTCCTGACGGGAGACTGATCAACCACGCTTAACTTTAAGTTTGTCGTCACTAATATCCCTTATTTTGTATCTTTCGTGTATCGGGCACCTCTGGCAACCGCCAAGTTGTCACTGATCTAGCCGGGCTTCGGCATGTGTGCCTTCCAGCGACTGATAGCAGCCTGCCCTCTCGGACTGGACTGCCTCTGTATTTGTACGTTAATCAATGAAGGCCTCCCTAGCGTGAAGCACCGTTCCAGGGAGTACTGAAGCTCCTCTGGACTCTCGACCATCTCGCCGTAGCCTCCAAGCCCTTTCACTACCTGGTCATACCTCGTTGGCAAAAGGTCTGTGGCTACAGGCTTACCGTAAACACCGATCTGAATCTGGCGATCGATGCCCCAGGCAGAGTCGTTGCCCATGACTGCAACAATGGCCAGGTTATGGCGCACCGCTGTGTCAAACTCCATACCGTTGAAACCAAATGCGCCGTCTCCAGTGAAGGCCAGCACTCGCCGCTCAGGGTGGGCTAGTTTGCATGCCATGGCCGTAGGAATGGTGTGGCCGAGCATACCCAGCGTTGGAACATACCACCAGCTCTTGGGAACCCTGGCCGGAAGATATGCGCGGCCCCAGTGGCAGTAGTCACCGCCATCAAACACCAGGTAATCATCCTCAGCAAGGTTCTGCCTGATGGCCTTGTGGACGGTCATCGCATGTATGGGCACCTGGGGCTCAGCTAGCGTCTCCAGATGTTGGTCCCATTCTACTCGAGACTCAGCAAGCACCTTGAGCCAAGGAAGATCGGACCAGCTATGTTTCGTAGCCTCTTCTGTTAGCTGCTCCACAACTGCGCCAACTTCTCCCGCGATTCCAACGGCCACGCCCCTGTTGCGACCTATCTCCGCCTCTGATGGATCGATTTGGATGATCTTGGCGTTGGCATTGATCACCGGCGGCATGGCGTAGCCCATTATCAGGTCCTGCTTGCGCCCCATGAGAACTACTACATCTGCGTCGCCAACCATCTGGGCTGCTCTGTTGAGAGCCCTATCGAAGAAGCCAAAGCAGTACGGATGATCATCGGAAACGAGACCACGAGCGTCGCCCTCGGTCATTAGGGGAAGCTTCGTTGCCTCAATGAACTTGGCCAGGAACTCGCCATTGCTGGTGTAGGCCGCTGCACTACCCGCTATTAGCAGGGGCCTTTCGGCAGCATTGAGTATCTGAATCACCTGTTCGATCTGGTCTTGGGAGGCTCTCGCCGCTCCAATGCCCCGGTACTCAGAAGGCGTATAGAAATTCACCTCGTCCTCCGAGACGAACTCCTGCTGGATGTCTACCGGTATAGTCAGATGAACAGGTCCGCGCCGACCGCTGTAAGCTACTCGAACTGCGTGGGCTATCATGTCCGGAATGCGCCTGGGGTCGGTGACCATCCAAGAGCCCTTGGTGACAGGCTTGGCCATACCAACCTGATCGATCTCCTGCATTGCGCCTCGCCCAAGCTCGGATATCTCGGCGCAACCGCTAATGGATATCAGCGGACTGCCGGAGTGCATTGCAGCGGTCAGGCCTGGAATGGCGTTGGCGAATCCGGGCGTGGTGTACATAACGACGCCGGGCTGTCCCGTAATGCGGCCCCAGGCATCCGCCATATGCACAGCCGCCTGCTCGTGCCGCGTGTCAACGAACCGGAACCCCATATCATCCATGTCGTTCATTACCGGCAGAACGTGGTCTCCCGCAATACCAAAGACATTCTTGACGCCCTCTAGCTGCAGGGCCTTACCGATCAATTGGCCTCCGCTGATTTTTCCGTTACTCGTCATGTTTAGTTCGATACCTCCAACTTGCGTCGATTCGCAATTTGCCTTTGTTCCACCAGACCAGTGCCTTGGCCACTCAGCCCCTGCCTACATACAAAATCTATTCCAACTGGCTGGCCATATCCTCAAGATCCGTGGCGATGAGATCAAGCCACGGCTCCCCTGTGGTATCAATTTCAACGGCAGGGCCATACTCCAAAAGCTTGGGT
>CAJWRP010000056.1 GCA_913046025.1 uncultured Chloroflexota bacterium | reverse complement strand
CCGTACCCACACATCGTCACGAAACACGGTGAATCGCCGATATAACACAGCCGCCCGCCCCTTAGAGCACGCTAAGGGAGGCGAAGGTTACAAAATCCGAGATAGCGAAAAAGGCCTCGACAATAGTCGAGGCCTTTTTCTTTGCCCTGTTACTGCCGCCCCCTACAGGAGGTCAGGTTCGATTCTCCAGCCTAAACTTGTATTCATTACGTTTTAACTTGTGTTGTCCTCTACCTCGATATACCTTAATTCAGGAGTCTATGTGAATTGGTACCATACGATCCATTTTGGCCAATAAATACCCGTGAAGCTGCGTCCGTGATCACTTTTGGAGCAAATTTATTAGGGGTATAATGCCCACCCTAAACTTTCTCGGCTTAGACGTCTGGCCACTCATCGTCCCGTTTTCGGGCCGCTCGTATTGAGATGAGCGTGGCGATTTGAACGACAGCAGCAACTACTAATACAACTATGATGTTTTCAGTAATTACCCAAGCGATTATGCCAGCAACCAGGCTGAACAAAATCGGCTTCAAAAGCATTTCCCTGCTCATTAACGCAGCTCCATGAACATTCCGCGAACATTAGTCTTTTTTGCATAATAAAGCCACGCTTGGTGATCTCCCAAGCGCGGCTTTATTATGCGATGAGTCAAATGGTGCCCCCGCCGGGACTCGAACCCGGGCACCCGGTTTAGGAAACCGATGCTCTATCCGCCTGAGCTACAGGGGCACGCTTCAATAATTGTACTATGGCATGGGGAGGGATTCCATATCCAGGAGCGCCGTTCCAGCTACCTGATCACTTCCAAGCAAAAGAAAAGGCTCCCACAGGCTTGGTCGAACTAGTGGGAGCCTTTTCACATGAGGAGGATATGACCTTGATTACCTATAGGTTAACCCGCCTCTGTGAAATCTTAGGGGAATGAATTGTGACAAGTTGTGAATATTTCGTTTACAGCCCATTTCGGATACACGCCTTGGTGATGGGGTAAACGGGCAAACCTGATGGAATTAAATTTACCCTGTATTTGCCGTATTTGCCGTTGACACGGCGCTCTAGGTATAGCAGAATGGGCCTAATGAGCCGCGCAGCTCATTAGAGGCGTTTGTAAGGAGCCCATGCGATGGCCGGCATTCACACCGACCATGACAACGAACCTATTTCCGCATACTTGGAAAGCCTGAGAGTCCTGGCCCGCCGTTTCATCATAGATGGCGAGAAGCTGGATCGCAGCGACACGTTCCGTAAGGAAATTGCCCTGCGACGCTTTTCCGAGTTGGGCGGCGCTTGTCGCATGAGCGAAAGGGAGATGGTCTCCCTGATGCTCCGTGGCGTTTTTGCCGAAGAGCCGCCGTGCTGGTGCTCCAAATGCCGCGCTGCCTACTTTGCGGAATTGGATAACAACGACCAGGCTTAGATTAGCTTGCCGCTAGACCATCGGCCATTTCGACGGGAACGACACCCCAGTCCTCGCCATAAGTCCCTCGCCCAGCTCCTGCACCTTCTGAATTAGCTCCCACTCATCTACGAATTGAGTCTTGTAGTCGTCAACCACGACCCGTCCATCAACGATGACAGTGTGGACGCTCCGGCCGTCGGCGTTATAGACCAGGTTGTTGATCGGATTAACAAGGGTTCGCCACTCAGGTCGCCTGGTGTCGAACAGCACCAGATCGGCCTTCTTGCCTTCCTCAATAGAGCCTATCTCTGAATCCAAACCCAGAGCCCGCGCACCCTGTATCGTGGCCATCTCCAGTGCGGTCTCAGGAGGAATCATACTCACATCGCGCCTACCATCCTTGTATATCAGCGACACCAGGTACATAGAACGCAACACCTCGACCAGATTGGAGTTGTTGCCGGCGTCGGTGCCAAGACCGACGGTGACGCCCTTCTCTAGCATCTCCGGCAGCTTTCCAAACTGAGAGACGCCCGTGGCCTGCTTCATCGACTGCGTTGGGCACATGATGGCCCGCGTATTCGTCCTTGCCAGGATGTCAACCTCGTTGTCGTCAAGCTCGATGACGTGGGCCAGCAGCACGTTGGAGCCAACCACTCCAATGTCCTCCAGGTGCTGAACAGGTCGCTTGCCAAACCTCTGCTCGTGAACCCTAACGGATCCAGGACCGTTAGCCTGATGCAGTGTCATACCCACGCCATTTTCATCCGCTATGCGCTTGGCGGCCACCAAGAGTTCCTCGGTTGAGAAGTCGGCGGAGAACGGCATGGCCCAGGCGGTCATTCTACCATCCAGCCTGCCATTGTACTTACGAATGGTATTTTCCATAATAGACACTGCTTCAGAAGTCTTGTAGACCGGCACGTTAACCGGGTTGGGGAGGTCCGACACGTGGGCTCCGCTCACGATGCGGCAGCCAGCCTTTTCGTACACATCCATACAGGCGTCGAGATACTTAGTGCTACCCGGATCCATGAAACAGGTCGTACCGTACTTGAGAAGCTCTGTAATGCCCAGAAGGGACGTGTAATACTCCTCCTCTTCGTTCATAGCAGCCTGTAGCTTGAAGACGTTTGGCAGGTATTCTGGCCCCAGGTCGTCGGGGAAGATGCCGCGGGTGGCGTGGGCATAACTGATGTGCATGTGCCCGTTGCAGAATCCTGGCGTCACGACCATTTCGGAGGCGTCTATTACGCGATCGGCAGCCACATCCTCCAGTTCGAACGCCTTGCCAACTCGGACAATTCGCTGGCCTTCCAGCAGTACGGAGCCGTTCTGGATGATACGCCTGTCCGGGTCGACTGTTACTACAAATTTAGCTCCATGAATTTTAATCGTGCCATCAGGCATTCTTGTATCTCCCATTCGTTAATTTCTAAAAATCTGGAGGTATTGTAGCTGTCGGTAAGGGCGCGGCATAGGTCTTGTTTGTGGAAAATCAGAAGAACGGGTACTACGGCCTAGGTACGATTACTAGAGACCAGGTTCATGAACTCTGCACTCTTGAGGTCGCGCTCGACAAGGTAGCGAATGTAGACACGATTAAGCCGCTCCAAGACCGCTAGAAGATGAGGAGGCACGTTAAACTCATTAACATTGGTGAAACTGGTTTCTCGCTGCAAGAACCTGAGCACCTTCATAGCGTTCAAAGAGACGGGAACTAGCGACTCTTCTGAGGCGAGCCGGCATTCTGGGCAAAGCATGCCTCCGGAACTGCCCGAAAACAGGTGATCTCCCTGCTCTAGGCGCGTGCAGCACTCCACGCAGTTAACCAGTTCTGGCCGGTAACCCGAGGTTTCCAGCAGGTGAAGCTCAAAGTAGCGCAGAAGCAGATCAGCGTTGTCTGTGCTTTCCAGCCAAGCAAGGGAGTTCACCAGCAGCAGATAGAGTTCGTAGTTGGCAAAGTTCTCGATGGTGAAGCCGTCGACAAGTTCCGCCATGTATATCGCCTTGGAGATGCGCTGCAAATCGTCTCGAAATCCCCGGAGGCTGCGAATGGCCTGCGCCTCGTTAATGGCATCCAAGCTGCGACCGTAAGACAGGGAAACCTTGACCTGATTTAGAAGCTCCAGATGACCGGATAGCTTGCTTTTAGGACGGCGCACCCCTCTGGCAACAGCACGCACCTTGCCAACATCGGGCGTGAAGAGAGTGAGTATGCGGTCCGCCTCCCCGAGAGAGGTCTGTTTTAAGACAACTGCTTCAGTCTTGTATGTACGAGAACGGGCCATGGAGAGCCTTCGGCTGTCAGTTAGTAGTAATTAATACTTAGTGCGTATGAATTGGCGGTGGTGTGCTCCGCGTATTACTTCGTTCACCACAGAGCTCTGCCCTAAAAAGCGTTTGCCTTAAAGATTCAAAAAACCTGACGGCCTTCGATGGCGCGGCCCAGGGTTATCTCGTCAGCGTATTCCAGATCGCCACCTACGGGAAGACCTCGCGCCAACCGTGTCACCTGTATTCCCAGCGGCGAGATGAGCTTATGGATGTACATAGAAGTAGCCTCACCCTCAAGGTTAGGGTTGGTGGCTAGAATAATCTCCTCCACCACAGAGTCGCGCCTTAAGCGGTCTAACAGAGGGCGAATACGCAGATCATCCGGGCCCACGCCATTCATAGGCGAGATGACGCCGTGCAGCACATGGTAGAGTCCTCTAAAGCTATGAGTTCGCTCTAACGCCTGCACGTCCAGCGCCTCCTCTACGACGCAGATACGCGTCTGGTCGCGGTTAACATTGGTGCAGATATCACAGGGGTTGGTTTCCGTGATGTTATAGCAGCTATTGCAAAGGACAATACGGTCTTTGACGGCCACGATGGCCTCGGCCAGAGAACGCGCGTCTTCTTCCGGCATACGAATGAGGAAATAAGTCAGTCGCTGGGCGGTTTTGGGACCTATGCCCGGCAGCTTGTTGAACTCGTCAGCCAGCCTGACAACCGGTGCCGCCGCCGACGATCCTTCATTGGTCATTTATCGATAAGTCCGTTCATTACAAAAAATTTGCTAATTCTGAACTTTTGACTAAGTCTGAGACGCCTACATCAGGCCTGGGATATTGAGGCCACCGGTCAGGGCTCCCATTCGCTCGGAAGCCATGGTCTGGGCCTTGTCCAAGCCTTCGTTAATGGCAGCCAGTACCAGGTCTTGCAGCATCTCCACGTCGTCCGGGGAGACCGCCTCAGGCTCGATTATGATGGATTCCACCTTCATCTTGCCGCTAACGACGACCTTCACTACGCCGCCGCCCACACTGACGTCAACCGTCGCCTCTTCCAACTCCTGCTGCATCTTGACCATCTGTTTCTGAAGCTCTTGGGCCTGCTTCATCATTTTGCGATTCATCATAGAATTTCTCCTCATTGTCGGCTGACACCCGAGCTCCCATGGCTTGCGCGGCGCGCACCAGCGGGCTCTTCTGCGAGGCACTCTGCA
This sequence comes from uncultured Chloroflexota bacterium, assembly GCA_913046025.1. Next base: position 4,380 of record CAJWRP010000056.1, on the reverse strand, counting down.
TGGCGCTGCCACCATTGACAGTCAATACGGTGAGCCTCACCTCGTAGTTCTTGTCCATTGCCTTCGCAATCACATCATTGAACGTCCTGCGGCATTCCGGATTTTCCAACTCCTGCTGCATCCGTTCCATGTTGGACCTGTGGGTGAATTTAAGGACTATTGTACCATCTACTACTTCCCGTTCTTTGCATACGTTGAGCAGTCCGCCTAGCTTGAACTTGGCGCCTACGTGTCGAAGCGACTGTGTTATTTCTCGCCACTCGAAATCCAGCCGGGCAGCAGGCTCCGTGGGCACATCACCAGTGTTGGCAAAGGCTGGCTCGGGCACGGAGGCCGACTGTTGCGGAACGCTGGGAGTAGGCCGGCTTGGCTGTGGAGTGTATGTCGCCGGTTGCCTAGGGGTGGGTGCGGGTCGCTGTGGCGCTACGTTTGGACTGGAAGCAGCTGCGGTAGGACGTTGTGCTGATTGCTGGACTGCTTGAACCACGGGCGCTGGTACTGGTTCGCTGGCTGACTCTACCATGGCCAGTTCTAAAGGTAGTGGAGAGGAGCTGTCGCGACGCAGATCCGCACCAGCGAACAGCTTTAGCGATACAACCAGATGGGCCAAATCCGCCTTGGAGGCGATTGCTTCCAGCTTTGCCAGGACCTCATCTGCATAACCAAGATCAGTACCGGCCCTGGTCTTTAACAGCAACACAGCTCTTAGATATTCCACAACGCCGCGATGCAGTTGGCGAATGTCGTTGCCTTCATGCACTACCTGATTTATAGCGGATATGCCCTCGGCGATTGCCTTGCCGATTATATGCTCCACGAGAATCAGAGCAATCCCGTCGCCGCCCAGTCCCAGGAGGTCTCTTACATTCTCTTCCGTAATGGGAGGGTCGTAAGACACCACAACCTGTTCTAACAGGTTTTCAGCGTCGCGAAGTCCTCCGTTGGAGTTCCGACTTATGAGCCGAAGCGCTTCAGGAGAGATCTCAGCGCCTTCCGCCTCAGCAATCATAGCCAACTTGTCTACCATGCGGTCCAGCGGGATGCGCCGAAAATCGAAGCGCTGGCATCGGGAGATAATCGTTAGAGGAACCTTATGAGCTTCAGTTGTAGCTAGTATAAACATCGCATGGCCTGGCGGCTCTTCCAAAGTCTTCAGAAGAGCGTTAAAGGCAGGCTCTGTGAGCATATGCACTTCGTCGATAATGTAGACCTTGAATTTAGCCTCATTGGGAGAGAAGCGAATCTTGTCGCTGAGATTGCGAATGTCATCGATGCCACGGTTGCTAGCGGCATCGATCTCAATCAGGTCCAGCGCGCGGCCCTCGTTGATCGATTGGCACATGGAACACTGGTTGTCCGGCTCGCCATCTACTGGCAACAGGCAATTGACGGCCTTGGCCAATATCCTGGCCGTGCTGGTCTTGCCAGTGCCGCGACTGCCGCAGAAAAGGTATGCGTGCGCGACCCTATCCTGTGACACCGCCTGCCGGAGAGTCTGAGTTACAGGCTCCTGACCAACGACATCGCCCAGCATTTTGGGACGCCACTTGCGGTAGAAAACCTCACTCATTGACTGCACCCAGCGCTTCGACCAAGATTGCTGTCTCTCTGGCAGCCATGGTCTCATGCTCATCGTCTTCTATATGGTCATAGCCAAGCAGATGCAGTATGCCGTGAGTGATTAGGTGCATAACTTCATCCTTCACGTCCCGTCCGGCCTCAGCGGCCTGGCGTACGGCCTGAGGATAGGAAATGATTACCTCACCCAGCCCACCCTCTTCTGAATTCGGCAATATGAATTGGACATCTTCGTCCCAACCGCTGGGTGGAGCTTCATCACCGTAAAACTGCCCCTGGTTATCAAACGCAAATGATAGAACATCGGTGTGCTTGTCCAGGCCGCGATAGGTCTTGTTAAGCTCCCGGACGGTATCATCGTCAGCAATGACTAGACTGAGGTTGCGGTCTATTTTTTCGTGATCCAGTGTTAGCTGAGCTACACGCCCAAGAAACTCCTCGGAGAGGAGATTTTCAAACTCTTCAAATATCTGAACGGTAACGCAGTCCATATCGTCCAACACATGACTTCAGTAACGGCAAACCAAATTCATTATACCCACACTGGAGATGATGCGCCTTCTAGTGGAGTGGAAAATAGGACAATTTTCACAGCAGATCTGATGTGTGACCAGCTGGTAGAGGCAAATGCCTAATAAAACATACGGCCAGCACAAATAGGAAGGCCCAAGGAGATAACAGTATGGCAGCTAACACCCCAGGTAAAATCAACCAAGCAGTAAACACCTTCGTTTAGCGGTGTATAAGCCTACCTGTCGCTGCCTGTTGGTGACTGCAGGAACTGGAACAGTTCGCTGTCGGTTGGTAGTACCAACGTAGTGTTGCCATCCGTAAGGAAGGTCCTATACGCCTCTAGACTTCGCAGGAAGGTGTAGAACTCCGGATCCTGCTCCAAAGCTTCAGCAAATATCTTCACAGACTCTGCCTCGCCCTCACCACGTGTGATCTGTGCGTCCCGATCCGCCTCGGCTCTGATAATAGCGGCTTCCCTGTCAACGTCAGCTCTGACTTCAGCGTCGCGTTCAGCGCCCTCGGCACGTTCACGGTCTGCGATACGCTTACGTTCAGCCTGCATCCTGGCGTATACGCTCTCCGCAATCGTGTCTGGAAAGTCAGCCCTCTTGATGCGAATGTCGATCACCTTTATGCCAAAGGGCGCCAGTTGAGGGGCGACGGAGTCTCGAACACGGTACATGATCTCTTCGCGATTAACCGCAATGATCTCGATCTGATCATCTTTAGCTATCTCTTCGCGTAGTGCAGAAGAGATGATTGGAATGGCCACTGAAGCCGCGTTGGCCTCTGTGAACACCGTTTCGCGGAATTTTCGTGGATCTACTATCTTACCCCTGGCATATACGTCAATTTCAAGCCGCTTCTTGTCTCTGGTCAGCATCGACTGAGGAGGCGCATCAAATACCAGAAGTCGCTTTTCGTATTTCGTAACCTTATCTAAGAAGGGAGTTTTGACGTTCAAGCCTGCATTTTCTTGCACTTTCTGCAACTCACCGAAACGAGTGAGTATCGCAACCTGTGTTTCATCGACAACATAAAATACCTGTGGAACCAGGATAAATGCCACAACAGCGAGGATTACGATCAGTCCAGCGATCATCTTCATACTTGAATCTCTACACTACGTTTAAAATTATTCACCTTAATTGCCCGGCGTTGGGAATAGATCACTGCTATTACCCTCATCCGTTAAAGGAAGGAATTGAAGCAGATTCCCACTGTTAACAGGGTCGATGATAAATTTCTTTAGACCCGGCATCACGTCTTCCATGGCTTCCAGGTATAAACGATCTCGCGTCACACCGGGGGCCTGGTTGTATTCTTCAAGCACCTGTAGAAACCTCGATGCTTCGCCCTGTGACGTCGCAATCACACTTTCCTTGTACCCTTCAGCCTCTTGCACAATCCGTGCCGCGGCGCCTCTGGCCTTTGGAATAACATCGTTCGCATATGCCTCTGCCTCGTTCTTCAGTCTTTCCTCGTCTTCTCGTGCGCGCACCGCATCATCGAAAGCATCTTTGACTTCGGCCGGTGGCTGTGCATTCTGCATTTCCACCGCGCGTACAGTGATACCGGTTTGATAGCGATCCAAAATGGTTTGAAGTAACTCACGAGTCTCAAAGGCGATTTCGGCCCGACCACCCGTAATTACAAAATCCATCGAACTTCTACCAACGATCTCCCGGACCGCGCTCTCCGTCGCCTGTCGAACGACCTGGTCAGCGGGTTCACTCACTTTGAACAGCAGATCCCGGGGGTCACGGATGTTGTACTGCACAGCAAACTGTATATCGATGATGTTTTCGTCGGCGGTCAGCATGAGCGCTTCTCGGGGCACCAATATCAACTGTGTGGCGCTCTCCCGCTGTGTGGTGCCCTCCCGCGTCCGGTAACCCACTTCCACCGTTCGTACTTTCTGAACATTGACGATTTCTACCGATTCGATTGGAAAGGGCATATGCCACCGCAGACCGGCTTAGACCGCAGTGTGTCAACTGCCACAATACCCATCCCCAGACACCTAAAGCGGGATGGAAAGAAGGCGACGTTCGGGGTGTCCTTGAAGCTTCTATCCCGATGGAAAGCCCTCGTGGAGGCCTGCCTTCCCAACGAATGCCCTGGATTATTCTCCCGGGATTCATCGTCGCCTCACTCTTTCTCCTCTTCATCTTCCGGAAGATGCAGAGCTTAACCCGACTCCTGGAAGAGCGAGTAAAGTCCCGAACCTCCGAGCTTGAGCACGTGGTTGATGTGCTCGATACCCGGAATCAGGATCTAGGGGTCTTC
>CAJWRP010000055.1 GCA_913046025.1 uncultured Chloroflexota bacterium | reverse complement strand
CCACGCTCGATTGGCGTCGATGGTCCGACCGGCTTCCAGGTCTGCCGTGTCACCGCGATGAATGGCGACCTGGTCTCCTGTGACCAGCACGGCGCCATGAAAGCCAGGGCTGCCGGTGCCGTCTATGATTAATCCGTTCTCGATTAGAAGGTCCAGCATTGTTTTCCCCTATGGCTGATTATGACTTGGGAATCTTCGCCATGAAATCTTTGGCGCCCGAGATTAGCCATGCCTGCCAACCGGTCATGATGAACTTCGCGCCTTGATCAATGTAGTGGTCGACGGTTTCCAGAGTGGCTAGGGTTCCAGGAGTGCGTCCAGCCGAGGTTGTCCTCTTGATGACGTCGTCCATGACTGCCGTTACGTCGGGATGGAAGGGTTGGCCTAGGAGCCCCATGCTCTGGGACATGTCTCCCGGCGCTACGAAGAAGACGTCGATGCCGTCTACCTTCAGGATGTCATCTAGCTCATCAACAGCGGCGATGTCCTCAATCATGATGACCACGAGGGTCTCGTCATTGGCCTTCTGGAAGTAGTCTGGGTCGCCGTACCCTTGCCTACTTCCGAACATGCCTCGTTGACCAAGCGGGTGAAAACGCGAGGCGTCAACCACTTGTCTTGCTTCGTCGGCGTTATTCACGTGGGGCATAATGATGCCCTGCGCGCCGACGTCCAGCGTGCGATAGATGACACCGGGCGTGATCTGGTTGACCCGAACAACAGGAGTCATGCCCCAGAGATCGCAGGCCCGACTCAAGTCCGGAATATCAGCGAAGTCGTACGGTCCGTGTTCGGTCTCGATCCACGCTCCGTCGAAGCAGTGCAGGGAGCCGATGTAATCGAGGATGTCCGGCGAGTGGAAGCCCTCGATGACGGTGGTCACTTCGCCATTGGCCAGCTTGCGTTTGATCCGGTTTTCGCGCATGGGGATTAGTCCTCAGTGAATAGTAATTAGCAATTAGTTTTTGGGTTAACCTTCCCAGCCGGTCTCGGCTGCCCAGGCTTGTAGGCCGCGTCGGAAGGCCAGGCCGCCCATGGGCATTACGACCGCTTCCAGCGCTTCCAGGATCTCCTGGGGCGTTGCACCCTCCTTAAGGGCTACTCGCATGTGTGCCTGGATCTGGTCCTGGTCTGCGCGCAGGGCGGTCTCGACGGCGATTTGAAGAAGCTCCTTTGTCTTGCGGTCGAGCATTCGTTGGCCGGTGTAGGTGGCTTCGATGAAGGCGTTGTACTTCTCAACCCACTCGGGCTCCTGGTCCGCCATTATGCGGTGCATCTCCAGAGAATACCCTCTGTTGGCGGGTACATGGTCGTCTGTGGACATGGTCGGCTCCTACGTATTATTGAATATTCGGACCTGGATTATTTGTTGGCGTTTCTACCTCACCTCCCTCCTCTCCTTCGAAGGAGAGGAGGGACAAGACGAGGGGAACACATCTCTCGTTTAACAACGAGAGATGTTCTGTAAGGCTGGGTTCTTAGGTCAGAAACTCGTTGATAGCTGAGTCGTACTGGGACTTGCGGGTCACCTGCGCCATGAGGTCCGGTGATGCGATGAAGTCTCGCAGCTCGCTGGGGGGTACACCCTCTCGTAGGGCCTTCATGGTGTCGTATACGCCCTTGACCGCAGCCGAGAATGGCAGGTGTCCCTGCAGCGCCACGCGAACGCCGTTGGCCCCCAAGAATTCCTTGTTACTAAGCTCTCCACCCGCGCCACCTAACAGCAGAGGTATGTTGACCTCGGCATTCACGGCCTCAACCTCTTCGCGGGTCTGGGCCCCTGCCATAAAGACGGCGTCGACGCCCGCCTGCTCGTAGGCCTTTGCGCGGCGGATGGCCTCCGGGATGCCGGAGAAGGTCAGCGCGCTGGTGCGGCCAGCTATGACCATATTGGAGTCTTGTCTGGCAGATAGCGCTGCTTTCATTTTGCCAACGCCCTCTTCCAGAGAGATTAGCTCACCGCCCTTGGGATGGCCGTAAGCGATGGGAAGGACTGTGTCCTCGATGGTTAGGCAGGATACGCCGGAGGTCTCCAACTCCTCAACGGTGCGTCGGACGTTCAGTGCGTTGCCGTAGCCATGGTCTGCGTCGACCATCAAGCTGAGGTTGCCTGCCCGGCAGATGCGATGGATCTGCTGAGAGAATTCTGTCAGCGTGAGTACGATTAGGTCTGGGTCGCCCAAAACAGTAAAAGACGCGATGGACCCTGCGAACATGCCGATTTCGAAGCCAAGGTCTTCGGCGATGCGGGCAGATATGGGATCGTACACAGAGGCGGGATGTACACATATGTCGCCCTCTAGGATGGAGCGGTAGTTAAGTCGTCGTTGGGTAAGTTCCATGGAGTCTCCTCTCGATTTCAATCGCCGCAATTCTATACCAATCCGACGATTGAGGCTATTGGCCTGCCCGATGGTGTCTAGTAAAGGTCGTCGGGATAACTTTTTGTGTTGGGTGGAGAATAAGCAGACCAGCCATATAAAAGCATTGCCTGTGTTTTGGGCTCTGTGTAAACTGAATAAGTATGGCGGATAGCCTAGACTCCCCTGAAGATCGACAAACTTTGCCGGCATCTGCCGAAAATGGAGTTCGCTCTTCTAACGGTATGGAACGCCCGCCAGACCTCTGTGTAGTCCGCCCCCGCGGACCCTATAGCGTTGTTGGGGAGCTGCTGAAATCCACCCCTATCGGCCGCAGTATGAGCACGACATTCAGCTCGCTGGGCAATCCCCATTTCCTACTTCTGTGGCTGGGCATGCTTTTCTTGATGGCTGCCACGCAGATGCAGATGCTTTCCCGCAGTTACCTTGTCTACGACCTCACGGGTTCAGGCACCATTCTTGGGTACGTAAGTCTTGGCATTGCGGTGCCGTTGCTGCTGATTCCGCTTTTTGGTGGCGCGCTGGCGGATAGACTAAACCGTAAGATGATTATCCAGGGTGGGCAGATTGTGGCGGCTGCGCTAGGACTTACCGTCGGGCTTCTTATTCATCTGGAGATCATCTCCTGGCAGTACCTTTTTGTATCATCCATGATCCAGGGCGGGCTGTTCGCCTTCATGATGCCAGCCAGACAGTCGATCATTCCTCAGATCGTTGGCAAAGAGAATCTCGCCAACGCCATGGCACTGAATGCTGCTGGGATGAGCGCCATGACGATGGGCGCTCCTGCTTTGGCCGGTTGGCTTTATGCCAACGTAGGGCCTTGGAACGTCTATTACGTTATTGCCGGATTGGCGTCGGTATCCGTACTACTGACAAGCTTTATCCCTAATATGCAGCGAGATATCGAGCAGCACACGGACCTGCCTACTATGTTCAGGGATATCGGGGACGGCATTCGATATATCAGCAGCCAGCGGATTCTCCTGGTGTTACTTCTTGTGGGACTTGTCACAACGATGCTGGCAATGCCCTTCCGGTTCATCATGCCTGTGTTCGTTGTGGATATCTACAGGATGGGGCCGCAGGCTATGGGTCTGCTGGTGGGAATGATGGGCGTTGGTGCACTGGTCGGTGCGTTGTACGTGGCTGCGGTAGGCCGGAAAAATAGGGGTAAGCTTCTCATACTGTCCAGCTTTCTATCTGCCATCGGACTGTTGCTGGTGGCGATTGTACCCATCTATTCCTTTGGGCTAGTGGTCATGTTGCTTCTCGGGCTGGGCGACACTGGGCGTATGACCATTAATCAGTCTCTGCTCATGGAGATTGCTGACGAGAAATATAGAGGCCGTGTGATGAGCATCTATATGTTGAACTTTGGCCTGATGCCTCTGGGTGTGTATCCTGCTGGCATACTGTCGGATGTTTTGGGCGGTCAGATTGTTGTTGGCGCGATGGGGCTGATGCTGCTTGTGATAGCGGTGGTTATTCTATTTACCCAACACCAACTGCGGAGACTTGCGTAATTTTTAGAGTGATCGGCCCTTGCTTTTGGATATAGCAAGAGCCCATTTTTACGAAGAATTCTTACGGCTTGGGGCTCTCCATGAGCATGGTGACGCCCATATCAATGTATTTGTTTCGTAGATTAAAGTCATAGCTTCTGAAGTTGATGCGGATATTGGTGCCTTCAAGCTGCTTAAGTGCATGCTGAACGCAGTCGTCTACCGTTCGGAACGGGTGCTGCGGATGGGCTTCGATGTCGTAAAGCAGATCATTGGGCCCCCATGTCAGGCAGTCCACACCGGCTTTGGCCAATTGGCGGGCGTTGCTCACGGCCTGTATGGATTCCATTTGTACACAGAGCCAGCCGTGGTTGTTCCACCAGTCGGCGTACTCCAGCCTGTCGCTGTTGCCTGCGATTTGCCAGCGCCCGGTACCACCCCAGCTGCGCCTGCCTACCTGCGGATAGTAGAAATACTTGAGGGCCTCATCTACTGTCTCCGGTTCTTCGACCTGAGGCACCTCAATGCCCGCTGGGCCAAGGTCCAGGATGTTACCAATCAGGTACGTGTTGAAGGTGTGTTTGATGCGAAATTGCACGGGGATGTCCAGTTCGTCCGCGTGGTTGCAGAACTGGACCAGGGTCTCCTCGTTGAAAGCGGAGTGCTGGCTGTCAGTGTTTATGAAGGCGTAATCATCCTTGCCCAGGATGTCCTCCATTTGGCTTTTGGTGGTGGTTGGCGGCGCTGATACGCCGATCAGGATATCGCCGTTTTGCATTCGCTCTTTGAAGTCTGTTCTTGACATTTTCTGGTACTTCCTAATTGGATTTGGCCTTTTATATTCGACTGACTCAGATGAGAAGATTTGCGAGTAGGGACGAGTCAGGGTTGGTCAGATGACCTCCTGTGGCAGGAAGAATTCGTATTTGGATTTATCGCCGTCACCGTATCCAGGAATGAAAGACGAAATCATGCCAGGAGACTCCATGGCGGCCCTGACAATGGTCTTGTTAAACAGGCTGACGCCCTCGTCGCCGAGGAAGGTTTCTACTGGCATCCACAAGGCCTCTGCCAGCTCCTCCACCTGCATGGTGATGTCCTTGCTAAGCGGGGACAATCGGGAGACGAAGTAGATGTCCGACTTTTCGTAGCGGTAGCCGTGCCAGTGCCTGAAGCAGACCAGGGCCTCGAATCTGGTCTTTACGCCGGTCTCCTCTAGCACCTCTCGCATTACACCATCGGCAAGATGCTCTCCGGGAAGCAGTGCACCGCCTGGAAGCTTGTAGGCAGGATCTGTGCTTCTGCGGTGACGTTCGGAGACAACAAGGAGATCGCGCTCCTCTGACAGGACGACTCCGCCAGCGCCGATGTAGTGGGACGCATAGGGTGGAACGTAAGCCCCGTGCAAGATTTGCTTGGTCATCATGACGTACTCTTCGACAGCATGGTGGTATACGAATCCTGCCTCTGCGGCTACCGGTACCAGCGCGGCTCTTGGTATTGGAATTTCCAGCCAGGCGACCTTGTAAAGCTCTCCTCGCCACGCTTCCAAGGAATGGTATAACTGCCGCTTGAACTGCTGAGGATCTACGGGCAGAGCATGATGGTTGATTATTACCCCGCCAAAGGGGTTGGTATTAAAATCGATTACTTCCATACGTTCCTCAATTATTCAGATCCGAATTCTATATTGTGGATCAGGCCTACCAGTCGGCATTCGCTAGCGGTTTGTAAAGGCGGGCATGACTTCTGCGGCGAATATGCGAAGCTGTTCCATGAACTCCTTACGAGGCATGCCTTCGGCCCAGTGCAAAATAATGTGTTCCAGTCCCGGATACTTTTCTTCTAGTTCTCGTAGAAGGCTGATGAACTCTTGTGGGGTACCGCATATCCAGGCTTTCTGTTCCACGCCATCTTCGATGCGAGGGGTCCGGGCCGGCGCGCCAGGTGTTCCCCAGGAGCGGCCCTCCTCGTCGGCGTAACGAACGAATCCGAAAGGCGCGAACCACTTGTATCGCTCATCATGATATGGCCGGAGCTTGTCCATAGCCTCCTGCTGGCTGTCCGCCAGGTAGAAACCTAGCTCCAATGCCAGGTCTTGCCCTGGGATGAGGTCTCTGCCGTGGCGTGCGCAGGCCTGCTGGTACTGCTCAAAGACCTCTGTTACCAGCTTTTCGCCCGTCAGACCGACGACGCCTTTGATGCCATTTCTGGCAATGAAATCAATGGTGCGACCGCTAACGATGGGCTGCCACATCTCAACAGGCAGAGTTTTTGGCCGGGGAACCAGGGTGATTTCCTTGACATCATAGCCTCGGAATTCTACCTCTGCCGGTATGGTGAAATGCTTGCCCTTGTGGGAAAAAGAGTCCTCGTTGAATGCCTTGAAGATGATCTCCATCTGTTCTTCAAAGTATTCACGGTTGGCATCGTTGTCGATGAGGGGTGCTCCTAGGGTCTCTACCTCACGGCTCTGGTAACCGCGACCAACGCCGAAAATGACACGGCCGTCGGTTAGGTGGTCGACCATGGCGAAATCCTCTGCAAGACGTAGAGGATTCCAGGCTGGCACCACATTGAATGCCGCTCCCAGCTTAAGACGCGTGGTCTTGGATGCCAGATGCAGGCTCATCATCATGAGGTTGGGAATGGTCTCGTAACCCTCACGTTGGAAGTGGTGCTCCGCCATCCACAGAGCATAGAAGCCCAGTTCGTCCATGAGTTGGGCCACCAGGGTTGCGGTCTCCATGCTTTCAACAACCCGGTCGTTGGAATAGCGCCGGTCGTTTGCCGGGGTGCCATCGAGACCTACGTTGTCCAGGTCGATGTTGCCAACGTACAGGACTGAGAAATCTTTGATCATGGGGAGGAAGTCTCCTTATCAGTAAATGTTGAGTACCTGGCCGAGAAAATTAACCGCCATTATACCCGTAAACAAAGTTTTTGCGATAATTTCAAAGACTTCCTATATATTGGCGGAGAACCGGCCTAGCAATACGAGGAGAGGCGCTGCCTGCTGGTTTCGTTTGGGGAATCATAAGGACAGTGCCGTAGCTGAACTGCTGCTGAAAACTCTTATCAGCATATGCTCGTGATTGTAGGAACCTTGGGCAGGCTGAAACTGAAACGGCTGCCGACGCCTGGTTGGCTATCGATCCAGATCCGGCCGCCTCGGGCTTCCACTATGCCTTTTGCTATTGCCAGCCCGGGGCCGGCTCCTCCGAACTCGAGGGAGCGCGAATTTTCGCCTCTGTAGAACCTGTCAAATACCTGGTCTTTGTCCTCTTGGGCAATGCCTCGCCTTCGAGAGGTGGTGGCATTGCAGCGGTTCGCTGTAGAACGGCTTTGACCCTGGCCACAAGCTCTCTTGGGCTGAAGGGCTTGGTCAGGTAGTCGTCTGCGCCCAGGCTCAGGCCCAGTAGGCGGTCCGTCTCCTCGCCCTTGGCTGTGAGCATTATGATCGGTACGTCTCCCAGGTCTCTTAGTCGTCTGCAAACCTCAAGCCCATCGATTTTCGGCAGCATAAGGTCCAGCACAACCAGATCATGGTAGCTTTCGGTGGCCTGGTCAAAGGCTGTTTGACTATCGAATGCGACGGCAACTTCGAAACCGTTGCCGCGCAGGAAGCAGGCAACGACGTCCGAGATAGTTGGATCGTCTACTACGAGTATGTGTTGCGTGGATTTCTCAGTCATTAGCGCATCCGGCAATTCGAATCACCTTGATTATAAGTGAGGTAGCTCGAATTTATTATGGCCTGGGATGGCAAGAAATCGTGTGCAAGTTATTACGAAAGAATTACAGATTTTAGGTTGGAGTTTGAGGGCTAGCTTACGAGCCTAGCTCTCGCGCCTTCAAGTAGTCCCGATAGCTGGCGTCATGCTGGCCCGCAATGGCGTACAGGATGCTGCGATGACGGTAGGCGCTCCAGAAATCGGGGTCTAGTTCGATGGCGCGAGTCATATCGGCAATGGCGTCGTCCGTCTTTTCTAGCTCAGAGTAGGCAAGCGCTCTGTTGTGGTAGGCATCCCTGTACTGCGGCTCCAACTCAATAGCATTGGTGATATCGAGCGCCGCGTTTTCAGGGTCACCGGTGCAGAGGTAGGCTATGCCTCTGTTGTTGTGGGCCATGCTATTTTCGGGCGCCAACTCAATGACCCTGCTCATGTCTTCTTTGGTGTTTTCGTATTCGCTGAGGTTGGAGTAGGCATTACCTCGGCGAAATAGAGCTACCGCATCATCGGGGTCCTGGCTAATTACTATCGTCGTTTCTTCTACGATCTTCTGCAGCTGCTCTGGGTCCCGGGAGCCGCCAGTTACGGGTTGCGGGTTGTTATGTTCCAATATTGCTGCTCCGTCTAGGTACGTAATTTACTGCAGAACCGTAATCGTAATGTTCGCATTTTAACTGTTGACTGAAAATAAGCGTAGGTGGGCTCCCAAGGAATTAGGACCGTCTGCGAATTACTGTTTGATCAAGCCTATCAGCGCTCGCAAGCGACGGCCAAACAGCAGTATCAGAATCAGGGAAGCTAGAATTCCACCGGTATCCAACCCGATGTCGGATATGGCACTGCTCCTTCCCACGACGAAGCTCTGATGAATTTCGTCCAGGATTGCGTATGAAATAGTCCACGCCAGGGTGGCTGATAAGACCACGGAAGTTGATATGGTTTTATAGGACCGGAACAGGCGATAGGTAAGTGCTGCGAGCACCCCGAACTCTATCGGGTGAACGAAATACTGGGATGTCAAAATATTGGAGATGAATTGTGGAAGTATTCCTGTACCTTCTTTGACCTGGCCTAGGGTATTAGAGCTAGTGTTGGACATCAGGAATATGACCAACATACATGCAAGCATGGGCACCCAATAGAACCCGAATTTTGAAATTATAGTCTTCAAAAACTTGTCTTCGATGTAGATGTAAAGGGAGGCACGCCTCCATCCAATGCTGTGGGTGGCTTGCCGAAGGTGCAATTTGGTATCGTGTGCCGGATGAAGCAAACGCTGGTCACCCCTGGGTCACAGGGATTCACGTAATCATCCACCCCTCTGTTCACTTTGCCGTGACATAAGCTCACTGGGGCAAAAGCCTCTCCAATAAATTTCCTGTGGCCGTGGCTATATTGTGGTCCCCGCTTCGTCGTCGTTGCCCGCAGGAAATACAATACACGCCCTTTTACACATGAAACGGAGTTGTAGCTTGAGCAACCTGTTTCATCGAGCAAATACTAAATCTCTTCCCCGGTTCGTCTCTCGGATAGGTTGATTCAGACTCAGGTTATGAAGATAGGGAACAACCTATCGCCTGGTATCACCTTATCCAGCTTGTGAAATAGAACTGTTTTAACTTGCTTCACGCACCTGTCTGGAAAGTATAATATCGGAGCTATATCTGCTAAG
>CAJWRP010000054.1 GCA_913046025.1 uncultured Chloroflexota bacterium | reverse complement strand
ATAAATATTTCATTCTATTTCTCCATCAATAAAATCAGCTCCAGAATTAATGGAATGCCCTAATTTAAACCAATCAGATCCCAATTCGGGCGACTTACCCCATGCTAGTTTAATGAGAGAAAGGGTCCTTTTAGGGCACTCTACTGCCATGTTCGGAAGCCCCTTTGCGCCCAGACTTCCGGCGCATTATAGCATCACGGGAGACACTTCCTGTTCGCTTCCCATGCGCAAATGTTTACCTTGGAACCGCAGGCCATAAGAGATATGATGCCTGTAAATTGAATGGGAGTTGCGGCATGGCACTACTATCGCTAGTGGCTGATCTGGGTGCCACAAACATGAGGGCCGCCCTGGTAACAGACTCGGGCGCTTTGGTTGAACGTCAAATGGAGAGCACACGAGCTGATGCCGGTCGTGAGGTCGTTATGGAGAGCCTCGCGTCTGCTCTGCTTGAGGTGAAAGCAACCGCCGACAACTCACCTCTTATTGGCGTGGGTCTATCAGTGGCCAGTCCAACTGATTCCAAAACAGGAGAGATGTACAACCCTCCCAACCTTCACGGCGAGGGATGGCACCTGTTCTCTCCCAAAAAGTATCTTGAGGAAAAGCTAGGACTTCCGGTTTCGCTGGCCAATGACGCTACTCTGGGAGCAATGGCCGAACACGCATTCGGCGCGGGCAGGGGAACCAACAACATGATCTTCATGACACTGAGCACCGGAATAGGTGGCGGGGTCATTACAAACGGAAAGCTATACACGGGGCACAAGGGATTTGCCGGAGAGATCGGCCACATCACCATCGACAAGAACGGCCCTGCCTGTAACTGCGGCAACGCTGGCTGCTTGGAGGTAATGGCCTCAGGAACAGCGGTCGCGCGAATTGCTTTCGAACGACTTTCGGCTGGGGAGTCCAGCAGCCTGCTAGAGGCGGCCGGGGGAGATGCGTCTGCTGTGGACGCAAAGCTTGTAGCGCAGGAAGCCAAGGCAGGCGACGCCCTGGCCAAGTCACTGATGGACGAGGTGGCGACAAACCTTGGCATTGGCATCGTCAGCCTAATGCACATCTTCGATCCCGAGCTAATTGTCATTGGCGGAGGGATGTCCCAAAACCTTGACATGTTTCTACCGGAGATCAATCGGGAAATTCAGCGGCACGCCATGGTACATCTTAAGGACAGGAGGCCAGTTGTAAAGTCGGAACTGGGCGACGACGTAAGCCTTCTCGGCGCTGCCGCACTGGTCTTTGCGGAACACGACGCTGGCTAACTAGAGACTGCTACATGCCCTAACCTTGGAAACGAAATCCCAGAGGGTCTTCATCGAAATCGATGTTAGCCATGGCCTCTTCAGCGGCCTCTTCGACAGCGTCCTCACCCGTTCTCAATGCTTGTTGCAAGGCGCGCTTAGCCAAAGCCCCGCCTATGTTGCCGATTGAATGCACGGCCGCAACTTGCACCTCTGAATCTTCGTCTTTTATCAGCGAAATGAGATGAGGCACTGATGACTCGTCACCTAGCAGTCCACAGGCGCTAGCTGACTCATATCGCATCGCTGGAGAGTCGCTGTCCAGCTCGTTCATTACAATTGACAGCCACTGGCTATCGGAGCTACGACCCATGGCGAATACGGCACTCTGGCGCATATCTGGGTTTTCGCTACTGTAAGCCTCGCGAATGAGCTCACTGATCTCGATGGTGTTAAAGCTGCCAACCGCTTCAATGCACCGTCTTCTAACGTCCGCCTCCTCCTCCTCATCACTGATGACTTCTAGCAGAGTGTCACGAATCTTGTCGCCGTCACGGCTCAAGATTTTGCCCTGTTGGAAGAGATCTGTGAATTTGGAAAGAGTCATCGCGGCAGAAGCCCTCACTCTAGGGGAGGGGTCGTTTTTCAAGAGGCCTAAAAGGGGCCGAATTACCACACGATCATCGCACTCCCAAAGCCCCTTGGCGGCCTGTTCCCTGACATCTTCATTTTCATCGTTTAGGAGGGCCCTGTACATGGCCGTAAAGTCCATCTCAACATGGTCTTCGCCCAGCTCAACGAGCTTGGACATTATCTGTCCCTTACGCGGGTCCGTAAGAGCGAACCAGGTGTTCTTGAACTCATATAGGTCCTCACCAGCCAAACTGGATAGCTGAAGAAGACCAGCGTTTTTAAGGGGCTGAGTTTCGTCCTGAAGTTCTGTTATGAATTTCTCTATTGTCATATCGCTCACTCACACGTGTATCGGTCTGAGAACCGTCGTTCCGGATGGGCGGCCAATCGCCGAAAGAAACACCGGATGTGAAGATGACTGTAACCTCACATCGAACAATGTTGTCTCAACACAAGGTTTTGATTGCAATTACGTAATACCAATTCATGCATCGTATATGCACTCAATTGATTAAATGGTTTCATCAATTTTGACGTTAATGTAGGCTCAATAATTTTGTCAAGTCGCAGGCGGTCTCTCATCCACAAATATTGCCCAAATTGATCACATTCAATTCAACCGTTGATTTACATTTGGCGTGCGTCTTTCATTGCACTACGCCTTCGTGTCGCCAGAAATAGCGTATACCCCCACAAAACGCATGTCTTGACACCGTATGGCATCGCCCGTACTATCCGGCGAAAAGGGTGATCAACCTAATCTAATGGCAACATTATCGTCGAGACACCTGCTAGTAGAGTCGCAGTGTTATAACGCGAATTCATAAACGACAGGAGGTCGCACATGGCTGATCTGATAATTACCGGAGGTCAAGTTGTCACTCCGTCTGGCGTTGGCCAATGGGACGTGGTTGTCCAAGGGGAGACCATTGCCGCCATAACCGAACCGGGCACGATGTCCACTGACGGCGTCAAGGTAATCGATGCGTCAGGAAAGATTGTTGTACCGGGCGGGGTAGAGCCTCACGCGCACATCGGTGGACCTCGTCAGCCGGAGCGCTCCCCAGCGGAGCCTGTGTCCTTGGCTGCCATCTGGGGCGGCACTACGACAGTGTTGGATTTCGCTACGCAGATACCTGGTCACGACATTCGCCACGCTCTCGATGAGGCTGCAGAGAGGTGGAAGGGCAACGGATACACCGATTACTCGTACCACCCCATCTTCACCAACGGCACCAGCGACGAGGCTGTTAACCAGATACCTGAGCTCATTCAAGAAGGCTTTGCCAGCTTCAAGATATTCACCACCAGCATTCGACCGCCCAGCCCGCAGCTACAGAACAATAAGACTGAGTTCGGAACTCTGGCCTCTATTATGGAAAAGATAGCGGCCAACGGAGGAATGCTGCTGGTGCACTCTGAGGACGACGACATGGTCCACTTTAATTACGACCATGCTCAGGACCGCAACCAGTGGGACTGGTGGAACATGCACCACATTCACAACAATCTCTCGGAAGACGTCTCCTTCCATAGGGTGATCCGACTGGCCGAAAAGCAGTCCTGCCCCGTCTACTTCGTACACGTCAGCGCATCAGAGGGCGTCAATGCCGTCGGCTGGTCCCGCAGCAGAGGCCTTCCAATTTACGGGGAGACCCTTCACAACTACGCCTGTTTCAATGCCGAGAACTATCGCGAGGACAATGGGATGAAGTACCACACCTACCCTTCGCTGAAATCGCCCGACGATGCCAACGAGCTATGGGACGGACTTCTGGATGGCAGGCTGTCCACGGTGGCCACGGACCTGGTTTCCACCACATGGGAAGAGAAGATTCGCTTCAGGACGGTGGCAGACGTCACTGGCGGTCACAACGGCATCGAGACCCGTATGGGCGTGGCTTATGGCGAAGGCGTCGGACGGCGCGGCATGTCCCTGGAGCGCTTCGTTGACATCACATCAGCCAACGCTGCAAAAATATTCGGCATGTATCCCAAAAAGGGGGCTCTAGCTGCCGGTAGCGACGCCGATATCACTATCATAGACCCATCGTTCCAGCGTCCACTCACTTTGGACGATCTGCATCTTGAGGACTACAGCATCTGGGAGGGATGGGAGGCCAAAGGCTGGCCTGTCACGACTATGCTGCGCGGCAAGGTGATGGTAGAAGAGAGGAAGCTTTTGGCCAGCGCAGGTTATGGTCAGCATCTATCTCGCAAGATAGCAACTGAGATTACCCAGCGTCCAGTCTGCTAAAGTTAATAGCTGATACGAATCAACATACGGAGGAAAGAATTTGTCAACCATCAACCTAGCCGAGGCGGAGCAGATAATTGCTGGCTCCAAGGCCAAGATTTTTGAGATGGGCGTGAAGATGAGCGTCTCCGTCACGGACTCACGTGGCGACCTCATTGCCATGATCAAGACCGACGGTGCTTCCTGGAGAACACCGACGATCTCACGAGGTAAGGCAATTGCGTCAGCAACCTTTGGTGCGCCAAGCGCCGATCTAGAGGAACGGTCACGATCGCCTGTCTTCCAGGCCTTTACGGTCATGCAAGAGGGCCACTTCATCATGAGCCAGGGAGCATTGCCTGTTTACAAAGATGGGGATATCGCGGGTGCGGTGGGTGCCAGCGGCGGTAACTCCCAAGAGGATGAGGACGTGGCTAGAGCCGGCATAGTGGCTGCGGGCCTGTCCATGACTGCCTAGCTTATAAGCTTAAAAGCCCGGGAGGCCAGCAGCCTAACGTCTTCAGGCGGGGGCACGCTGTCGCCTTGGCCGTTGGGCATCGCAAGGCCGTCCTCTAGACTCTGCCTATCGACCCACTGCCAGCCTTCATGGATAGGCTCCGGCGAGTCGGTCGGACGGCAAAAGTAGATCATGTCAATGTGGTGGTGGAAGCCCTGCACCGGATCGTCGATATCCTCGATCATGATGGTGTAGGGCGCCACTACCTGAGTAGGGTAGCCCATATCTATGATGGGACCAGTGGACACTACCTCCGACTGAACTCCAGTTTCTTCTTCTATTTCTCGAATCACAGCCTGCACCGGGTCTTCGTTCGCCTCTATATGGCCCCCAGGCGGCAACCACATCTTCACCTTTGGATGCCAGTGTAATAGGGTCCTGCCCTTGTGTACCACGAACCCCGTAACCGTGAAGTGTCTTACAACCACTTTTCTTCACTCTCTTCCGAAATTCTATGCGTGACGACGCCGAAATATCGTCCCGCATAGAAAGCTATCTGCTATTCGTTTTCAAAGCCGCCCATATCGATCTGCTATTCTGTTTGCATGGACTCGGCACAGGCTTTACGATTGGCTCGAACCCTACACCTGCTAAAGACAAACACCACCCCGGCTATCAGCCAGACGAGGCTGAATATGGCAGTCCAGATAACTACAGAGCCAACAACCCGGGCAACTTCCGATAGTGCGCGAATGACAGTCTTTCCGGTATCGATAGCGCTCCATCCCGAAATCACAAGGCTTCTAGATTCCGTTACGAATACGCCAACCTACACTGACAATCTCTATTTCTCCGGCATCGCTCTCCGCAGTGATTGTCAGTGTAGCGGTGTGATATAAGGGTCGGTGATCGGCATACACATGTGTGGCAACGGCCCTGACTACACCTTCTTCGGGAGTCTCTATCACGGGTACCGACTGGTCTCCGAACTCCCACATATACTGCATGTTCCGAAGGCCCTCTGGCCGCGTGAATGAGCCGACGAGCTCGACCTCTTCACCCTCTTCGACCAGCCTGCGTTCGCCAGCGAAGAACTCGAGAGGCTTCAGGTGCAGCTGTCGAATTTAATGCAAATTGCAAGACGCCAGTCTTTCTAACGAGAGAACTGGAACAAGCCGCTATAAGCACCAAAAATACGAGGGAAACCAGTATGGTTAAGGTTTTCATGGACCGAATCATATTAAACAGACCTCCACGTTACAAGGACTGAGGTCTACATCGGGGGCTGGGTCTATGTGCCCAAATGTACCCTCGCTTGTTATACTGACAACGTTCGTCTTCCATTTGTTCCATGCAAAACCACCGAATATACCGCCACAGGCTTCACCGGGCCGTTCTCGTTGACATTTGGGGGGTCGTGGGCTATTCTGGATGGGCTGACAACTGAATAATTTAAAGGGTAGGGGAGCTTGGAATAGCTAGGCTGAGAGGCTCCGACGGTTCGGAGCGACCCCTTGCACCTGACCTGGGTAATGCCAGCGCAGGGACTTACCAAGCGATAATTGTGTACAGACCGCTGGCATAAAGTCAGCGGTTTTTGCATTTTACATACCCCTCACAACGGGTTCACAGGAGTATTTAGATGAGCGACCCACTGGTAATTGGTGGCAGCGAGTTCACATCCAGGCTCATGGTCGGCACGGGCCGTCATCGAAGCATGGGGGAGATGGTCTCGTCCATTGAGGCTTCCGGCGCGGAGATCATAACTGTGGCAATTAGACGCCTGGACCTGGAAAGTCCCAACGAGAAAAATATCCTGGACTACTTTGACTGGGACAAGTACACAATTCTCCCTAATACCGCTGGGTGCAAGACGGCGGAGGAGGCAATCTTCACAGCCCACCTGGCCAGGGAGGTCACCGGCTCTACCTGGCTAAAGCTGGAGGTTATTCCAAACGCATCACACCTGCTGCCAGACCCAATCGGCACATACGAAGCCGCCAAGCAGCTCGTGTCAGAGGGTTTTACAGTTTTGCCATACATTCACGCAGACCCGGTGCTGGCAGAGAGGCTGGAAGATTTGGGTTGTGCTACCGTGATGCCTCTCGGCTCGCCTATTGGATCAGGCCAGGGCATCCTAACAATCGACGAAATTCGCATCATCATCGCCAATGCCAAAGTACCGGTGGTGGTGGATGCCGGACTGGCAGTACCTTCCGATGCAGCAGCAGCTATCGAGGCAGGTGCCTCTGCTGTGCTGGTGAATACTGCTATAGCCCAAGCGGCCGACCCTGCCCTAATGGGCAAGGCCTTCAAACTGGGCGTAGAGGCTGGTCGATTAGCATACGAGGCTGGTCGAATAGACCGTAAACAGGTAGCCACAGCCAGCAGCCCGACCGAAGGCATGGCCGCCTCGGCAACTAGCGCGAGCTAGACCGGAACATGAATTTAGGCTTGCCCTGGCTTTGCCTCGTGACGGATCGAAACCGGTGTGGCGGACGTTCACTACTTGATGTGACCGATCGGGCGGTGTCGGGCGGGGTTAACCTAGTGCAGTTGCGAGAGAGAGACCTGCCAGCCAGCCAACTTTACCACTTGGGAGTTGAGCTTCGGAAGATCACCCTGGGCAGAGCCATTCTGCTAGTGAACGACAGGGTAGATGTGGCAATCGCATGCGGCGCAGACGGCGTGCAGCTTGGCGAAGAAGGCCTTCCCGCAGAGATCGCCAAAGAACTAAGCAAAGGCAAGCTTCTTCTAAGTCGCTCAGTACACAGCTTGGATAGCGCTGAAAAGGCCCAGGACGATGGTGTTGACTTGCTAGTTCTGGGCACGATATTCCCCAGTGGGTCGCACCCCAATGGCGAGACCGGCGGACTGGACCGAATAATAAACGTGACAGCAATAACAGATGTGCCGGTGTTGGCCATAGGTGGAATTACGGCGGGAAATGTAGGCTCGGTCATAGAGGCAGGAGCCTCTGGTGCAGCGGTCATCACTGCGATAACACAGAGCCCCAATCCCAAAGATTCAGCCCTCGCCCTGGCATCGCAAATGCAAGAGGCTTGGGCCAGCGTTACCTCCTCAGGGGTGGCGAGGCGAGTATGATTACACTAACAATTAATGGCAAATCAAAAGAGCTAGAGGGTCCTACCAACCTAAACAGTTACTTGGACACCATGAACGTCAACAAGCGTTTTATAGCAGTCGCATACAACGGCACGGTTATGAAACGAGACGAGTTGGAAAGCATCACGCTGATGGAGGGCGATCAGGTAGAGATAGTCCGAGCAGTCGGCGGAGGTTAGTTCTTGTCTTAAGGCACCAGGAGTCCTGGTGTAATTAGCGCTCCACAAACTTCGCTCTGTCCGGATGAAGTCCTTCTATTAGCTATTAGTCTGCTCTTGGCCAAGGCAAATATCATATCACGGTGTGTCTCCAAAGAGATGAGCCTGTCGTCTGCATAGGTCGCCAGGCTGCTGGAGGGCAGATTCACCAGATAGCTAAACAGCTCATCCGATGACTCCATGCTCAGTTGTCCAGTAGACTCCAACTCACCTCTCAACAGAATCAGTTCGGGGTCGTCCAGGATTACGAGCCACTGCAGCAAGAAGCCCAGATTATGCTCGTCTCCATCCACGTCCTTCAGCCAACCGCCAATATGGGAATCTATGTAACGCCGGAATCCCTGATGATCGGGATACTGCATTAGCGGTGAGCCAATGAAGTCCTCCATATGAAGCCAGAAAACCCGTTCGAACTGCTGGGCCTGCGCCTCTTGAATAGCGTTGACAGAGTATAACTGTTCGATCTCGCTCTGTAACGGATTTACTATGTCCTGCCGGAGATGGCCAAGTTCATGCGCCAAGGTTGCCATTACTACTGACATCGTATTTTCGGCATCCACAACGATGGCGACCTTACCGAAGCGCCTGCCCTTGAAACCTGTAGTCTTTTTGAACGTTTCTCTTTCGTCATAGAGGTCCTGGTACTGCTCCTCTTCGACGACGGCGAACCGCTCAGAGTAGCTTTCGTCCACCCAGGCCATGTAATCCTCATGACTGAGCAGATAGAAAACCACCCGGGTGTCCAGAAGGCTGTCGCCAGTGGCCAGGAAGTAACCGGCATCGGCCAGACGTAGTGCCTCCTCTATTAATGCAGGGCCATCGCCATCAACAACGAGTTGCTCAGAGTCCATCAGGACATCAAAATCACTTAGCATGTCCTCTAACTCATAGTCCCAGTAGTCGATAGGTTCCGGCACGTCCGGCTCGCCTGATATCCAAAAGAAGGTGGTCTCGTAAACGTTGTCGTCCTCGCGCTCTTCCCAGATTTCGTCGGTCGGGTCGATGACCATACGAAGGGTGTGCTCGCCTGGCATAATCGAGAACTGATTATTCAGATCATCCCAGTCACTTATCTGGGCTATCTGAGAGGGGGCCACACCTCCGGTTATCCTGAAGACCTTCACCAGGAAACCATCGAAATATAGCTCGACATCAAAGCTTCCTGGCACATCGTGAACGCTGCGGTTCATGACGGAGACATCTACATAGGAGGTCTCATCTACGGTCAGCAGCGAATTCACACCCGTCATTCTCTCGTTCGACACCACGATGGGGCCGTCGTAGCTGAATAACCAGCCTGGCGAGAGGTTAGGCAAGAAGCTCGGACTTGGCAGCAGATACCCCGCATCGTAGATGGCCTTGGGCTCAACCGCACCGGTCGCCCATTCCAGCTCTAGCTCCAGGGTGTTGTTGTCTTCGTTAGACTCCTTGATGGCGTTATGAGG
>CAJWRP010000053.1 GCA_913046025.1 uncultured Chloroflexota bacterium | reverse complement strand
ATGCTCGCAGCAACCGCCGTTGCGGTCACGCTGGGGGATATGTCAGGCACAGGTCCCTCTTGAACCTCCGACTCACTGGAGCATCCGACCGCGAATACCAGCACCAGCCCAACTAACAATAAAATTCTCATTCACCAATTATAGGAAATGCAGCCGCGGCGCAGTAGGCGTTTACGGAGTGATATCATGGCGACCGAAGAATTTTGAATAATGGGCTAAGGGCATCCTGGATTCCTCAGGTCTTTTGAATAATCGAATAATCGTTAGATCGCAAGGACGCAGTCTAAGGTTTTTTTAAATTACCGGCAGATGAAAAATCTGGAGATCAGGGATGGAGAATATATGACGAACTACGGAGAGAGGTCTGAAGAGGGAATGGCAAGAATATGGGTTGCTGCAGGCGCCATTGCAGGTCTGCTCGCGGTGACCGCGGGCGCTCTCGGCACACACACCTTGCAGGGCACCCTTGATGCTGACGCTCTCCACATCTTCGAGACAGCGGTCCGATTCCAGATGTACCATGGCCTCGCCTTGCTAGCCACGGGCCTTTTCGCCGAGAAGTGGGCCGGCACATGGGTTAGCCTGTCCGGGTGGATGTTCCTGGCGGGCATGGTCCTGTTCAGTGGAAGCCTCTATATACTGGCAATGACCGGCATTGGCGCGTTCGGGGCCATCGCGCCCCTGGGAGGCCTTAGCCTGATGTTCGGCTGGGCCTTTCTGGCCGTCGGTGCCTTTCGCAGATAGGCCTAAAAAGATAGAGCAACAATAGGAGAAACACCATGATCACAGGAATGCATCACGCAGGATTCGTAGTTAGCAATTTGGAGAAGTCTGTGGAGTTCTACCGCGACGTTGTGGGCCTAACACTGATGGACACACGCGAGCGAGAAGGCGGGCCCATCTCCCATATATTGGGATATGAGAACACATCACTCAAAATAGTGGAGCTTCACCAGGGTGACGGCTACCTCCTGGAGCTAATCGAGTACGTAAGCCCCAGCGGCGGCCCAAGGCCTACCTCTGAGCGCAACGCCCTTGGCGCATGCCACATAGGCTTCACCGTAGACGACATCTTCGCTACCTACGAACACCTGGTTGCCAACGGCGCAGAGAAGCTCAATCCACCCATTGAGATCGTGCCTGGGAAAAAGGGCTGCTACCTTCAGGACCCCGACGGTAACTGGGTAGAGCTAGTTTGTTTTGAATAATGGGCTGAGGGCATGGGGAATTTCCAAGTTGGTTCTGGAACTCTGCTCTGACAAGCCACGGTGAACAGCTGAAAGAACGTTCCTCATATATCCCGACGCAAATTTAGTGCATTTCTGAATAAAGAATCTGTGGCGCCTGATTTTACCTTAGATTCCACGTTCAGTAGGGAATCACAAGTAATTGCTCTGGTAGGCCCCGTTGTGCGAGTGGCCCACCGACCGTCTAGGCCACCGACTGCTTAGTCTTCTCCCAGAATTCTGGCCGGGTTCGTCTTGACGAGCTTCGTAAGCTCATCCGGAGACATGCCCTGATTCATTAGCGAGGCTATGGCCATGCGCATACCCTCAGCCGGAGGCGGATTCATCCACTGGCCAAAGTCGGTTGTAACCACACAGTTGTCCAGACCCAACCAGCGAACGGCATCCATTAGCTCCTTAACGGTGTAGCGCTGCCGTACAGGCATGCAAGCCAGGAATGTATACTCCAAGTACGCTCCCAGGGAAACCATCTCCTTCTGCTGCTCCACGGTGGCGACATTTGCCGGATGAGTCGCGATCATGCGGGTAACGCCTGCCGACTTAGCGGCCTCGAAAACGGCAATAGCCTCCAGCGGAGAGATGTGGCCGGACGCCAGGACCATATCGTTCTTGGCGATGATATCGATGACCTTGACAGTCTCCGCCGTCAGCTTGCCATTGTCATCGAATACGGAAAGGCCGGGCCCCTTCTTCAGGTTTTTAAGCCAGTAGTCGGCTGTCATAGTCGGCATCCAGACCACTTTTGTCCCCAGACCGGCGGCCACCTCCACCGCGTCCGGGTTTACGCCGCCCACAGACCTGTTCAGAGCTATGGCGCCAAAAACCTTTAGCCCAGGATACATGCGGTTTAGCGCGTAGGTTAGGGGAGCTGTCGGGTATTCGTGCGACTTCAGGACAAAACCACCCTGCTCGGCCTCATAGGCCTGGCGCGCGACCTCCAATGCGTCCAGTCTTCGCTCCACCCTGTCCGGAGCAGCATGCACATGAAGGTCATAAGAGCCTTTGAGAATTTCCTCGACTTCGGTATTCATCGTCACCTCGGCTTGAAAATCGAACCATAGTGTACAATACCGACTGATCCCAATAACATTTCGGCGAAATATCACGCCACTCAACCGGAGGGTTCCATGCTTAACAAGCTGGGAAAACTTACCAAGATAAACCAGGACGCGGAGCAACAGAACGCCCCTCCTGGTCAGTACATAACTGAGAAATTCCCCGTGTTGACCCATGGCCCCACGCAGTACATCGAGTTGAATAAGTGGGAGTTCCGAGTCTTTGGGCTCGTCGACAGCGAGGTCACGCTGGACTGGGCGCAGTTCAATGCCCTCAAGCAGACGACTCTTGACGCGGAGTTTCACTGCGTTACCCAATGGAGCAACCTGCACAACACTTGGGGCGGCGTACTATTCAACGACATCATGAAGCTGGCGCAACCCAAGCCCGAGGCCAAGTTCGTTATGCTGCACTGCTATGGCGGCTACACAACCAACCTCCCGCTGGAGATCGTGAAGGACGACGATGTGTTGTTTGCGCATACCCACCAGGGAGAGCCTCTAGAGGCAAAGCACGGTGGCCCGCTAAGGTTCGTGGTCCCCAAGAGGTACGCCTGGAAGAGCGCCAAGTGGGTCAACGGCCTGGAGTTCATAGCGGAGGATAAGCCTGGCTTCTGGGAAGAACGGGGTTACCACAATGACGGCGATCCGTGGAAAGAGCAGCGCTTCCTCGATAGCTTTGACTAGAGTCAACAAATGGCGGTGATTGCCAGTGGTTGGTGGTAGTTACTTCCACCAGAAGAAACGCCGGAACCTAACCATCCGATCAGTGATTTGATACACATAAAGAGGCCCTCTCTAACGAGAGGGCCTCTTTAGTAACCAGATTGGAGATAACGCAAGACCTTACGCAGCCTTCACCTTGTTATTTTTAGTAAGCAAGGCCATCTCTGTCCTTGCCATGGAATAAAGTCCGTCTGGCTTTTCAATATCAAGCATGTACCCGCACTGCAGGCACTCCTTATATTCGCCATACATATCTCGATTGGTTTTTAAAGCCCCCTGGCAACGGGGGCAGCCCTTCAACTGCAACATAGTTTTCACCTCTAACTCCGAATAATCTTCCCCACCCAACACACTGCTCACATCCTTAGATGAGATGCACAATCCAGGATGTAGATTCTGCGGAAAGCTTACTAGCCATATAACTACTGCCCTACACTAACTGCCAGTATAGTTATTGACACGGATTGTGTCAATTAGTAGACTATCACTCGAGTGGAGTTTACACTCCCAAACGCAGCTATCGAAACATCCCTATTGCAAGACCAATGGGCGAGAAGCCTGGACTTGCGTGCTTGATTCTATAACGGCGCTGGCCCCCTATTGGTTAGGCAAAATACCGTCAAAGGGGATTCAAAGTACTCGCAAAATGGGTATTAAACTAACTAGGGATGTTCCTAAAGGCGAAGCATGCAGAGAAGGCAAACAGATCGGGCAGAGTACAAGGGCGTCTACATAATAAGCGTCGCCGCCCGTATACTAGAAATGCACCCCCAGACGCTTAGGAAATACGAGCGTGTTGGCCTTGTAATGCCTTCCAGAACTGTAGGCATGCTGCGACTATACTCCGAAGAGGATGTAGCCAGGCTGCGGCTTATCAAGCACCTCGTAGTCGATCTGGGCCTCAACCTGGCCGGAGTGCAGATGGCCCTGGGCCTCTTTAATAAACTGGTCCAGATGAAGTCCCAAATAAGTACATTGAAGGGGGACGCCCTCAAGCAGTCTTTAAATGGAAGCATCGATGATATGCTTGAGCTACTCCACTCCAAACTGCGATAATGGTACGGTTGGAGGTCCCGATAATATGACCCTAGAAGACAGTTTAGAAGACGCGGAATCGTTGGAAGATTCAGTGGCGTCAACTGAGAAAATAGAAGAAAAGGACGAGATGACGCTTACTCAAGAGCGCCTTGAAGAAGCATTGCGGGAAAAGGACCAGTTTAGGTCTATAGCCCAGCGCGCTCAGGCAGACCTCATTAACTATCGAAAGCGTGTTGCCGATGAGCAGCAGGAGCTCCGGCGCCACGCCAATACAGACATCATACTGAAGTTCCTTGGCGTGGCCGATGATCTGAACCGAGCCATGGACATGGTGCCTGAAGACGCCGTAGCTCCTGGCTGGATGGAAGGGCTTCATCTGGTCCAGCGAAACATGGGTAATGTACTGGACTCAGAGGGTGTCACAATGATAAACGCATTGGGCCAGCCCTTCGAACCCTGGGGACACGAGGCCGTCTTTTACCAGGATACGCCAGACGGCGAAGAAGGCATCGTCACTGATGTAATACGAAACGGATATAAACTTCACGACAGAGTAATTCGCGCCGCGCAGGTTGTGGTCTCCAAGGCCCCCGAGCCGGTTAAGGGAAATTCAGAATCAAGTCAGCCCGAATCACCCGATTCAGGGGCACAGGAGACGCAGTAATGGCAAAAATCCTAGGTATCGATCTGGGCACTACAAACTCATGCATGGCCGTCATAGAGGCGGGCGAGCCCAGGATCGTTGAGAACGCTGAAGGGGCTCGTACCACGCCATCAGTCGTGGCCTTAAACGAACGCTCTGGCGAACGGTATGTGGGCATGACGGCAAAACGTCAGGCGGTCACCAATCCGGTTAATACCGTCTACTCTGTTAAGCGTCTCATGGGACGGCTATTCGAAGACGAGAGCGTGCAGAAAGACCTGCCTCTGCTCTCCTACGAAGTAGTAAAGCACAGCAACAGCGACTCCCACGTCAAAATGGGTGACAAGTCCCACGCGCCACCTGAAGTATCGGCTATGGTGCTGCAGAAGCTGAAGCAGGACGCCGAGGCCAAGTTAGGCGAGACGATCACGCAGGCCGTGATAACCGTACCTGCGTACTTCAACGACAGCCAGCGCAACGCTACCAAGGACGCAGGCCGCATCGCTGGGCTCGAGGTTCTGCGAATTATCAATGAACCAACGGCGGCGGCCCTCGCTTACGGACTAGACAAGAAAGCAGACGAGACCATCGCGGTTTACGACCTAGGTGGTGGAACCTTCGACATAACCATTCTGCAGATCGGCGACGGCGTTTTCGAGGTGAAGGCCACCAATGGCGACACCCACCTAGGAGGCGACGACTTCGATCAGCGCATCGTCGACTGGATTGTCGACGAGTTCAACAAAGACCAGGGTATCGACCTGAAGCAGGACAACATGGCCTTGCAGCGTCTCAAGGAGTCGGCGGAGCGCGCCAAAATAGAGCTCTCCACGACGATGCAGACTGAGATCAACCTTCCGTTCATAACCGCTGACGCATCTGGACCCAAGCATCTAGTGATGACCCTTACCCGGGCCAAGCTAGAACAGCTGGCGGACGAGCTAATCAAGCGAACGGTGGGTCCTTGCAAGCAGGCGCTGACCGACGCTGGCCTGTCAGCGGGCGACATTGACGAGATCGTCATGGTCGGCGGCATGACCCGCATGCCCAAGGTCGTTGAAGCCACTCAGGAGCTGTTCGGCAAGGAGCCTCATCAGGGTGTGAACCCGGACGAAGTAGTGGCCATGGGCGCTGCCATTCAGGCAGGTGTCCTCCAGGGCGAGGTCCAGGATTTGCTACTACTGGATGTAACGCCGCTAAGCCTGGGAATCGAGACCATGGGCGGAGTAGCCACTACCCTGATACAGCGCAACACAACGATACCAACGTCCAAGAGCGAGACGTTCACCACTGCTGCGGACAACCAGCCTAGTGTTGAAGTTCACGTTGTGCAGGGCGAGCGCAGCATGGCTGCCGAGAACAAGAGTATAGGGAAATTCAGCTTGGATGGCATCTTGCCTTCTCCCAGAGGTCTACCTCAGATCGAGGTGACCTTCGATATCGATGCCAATGGCATCACCAATGTGTCCGCTAAGGACAAGGGCACTGGGAAAGAGCAGCGCATTACCATCACGGCAAGCTCGGGCCTATCAGAAGACGAAATCAACAACATGGTCAAGGATGCCGAGATGCACGCCGAAGAGGACGAGAAGCGGCGTAACGATGTCCAGAAGCGCAACGAGGCGGACAGCATGACCTACACCGCCCAGAAGCTGATGGACGACAACGAGGACAAGATCCCTGACGACTTGAAGACGGAGATCACCGAGAAAATCGCCGCAGTACGCACGGCCCTAGGTGGCGAGGATACGGAGCTAATTGCTACGGCCTCGCAGGAGCTTCAGGAGTCGATGCAGAAGGTTGGGCAGATCGTCTACAGCCAGGCTGGCGGCGGAGAGGGCGGAGCTCCTCCTCCCGACGACATGGCCGACGGTCCAGGCAATGACGGCGACGGCCCGCCAGAGGGCACCGTCGAAGGCGAGTTCCGCGAGGTTTAGTTAAGCAAGAAGAGGCAGGTCATTGAGGCCTGCCTCTTTTCTTGTCGATAGCTTATCAAAGCTCGGATCGTTCTCACGTTTGATTAGAGGCAATTCGCTCCTCAAAGTACGGAACGTTGCACTCCATAGACGCGTAATAATTTCGAAAACACGAGATAAAATCCATTTCCGGCACTCCCAGATCCAACCAGGCCACATCGAACAGAAAGTCTCCATACCTAGCCTCCGTCCAGTCCAGCACCGCCGTGATCTTACCCTCATGCGCCAACACGTTGCCGAATCCGAAGTCTGCATGCACAAGGTACCGCTCTTCAGGGCAATATTTCAGCAGGTAATTCATACGCGCGAGAATGTCGTCGAAGTACTGCCTGTCCAGAAACCTTTCGTCAAACATACGATGTCACTTACCGTAGAAGCTGTTTTCATCCCCTTCTTCACCAACACTCCGTAGAGAATCCGCCCAACTCGAATACAAACCAGTGCCTTTCTCATCAAACGGTCCATAGCCCTCCATTTTACTGATATCAACCCTATGGATCGCATCAAGCATCTCGATCAAAGACGGAACAATCAATTCAAACTCGTTGGTATTGAGTTCGTCCAACTGCACTCCTGGCACTCTAC
The DNA here is from genome assembly GCA_913046025.1 of uncultured Chloroflexota bacterium. The sequence goes on along the minus strand of CAJWRP010000053.1, from coordinate 2,149 downwards.
GAGATATGGCATAGTGAAGGTCGCCATAAGAGCCACGCACGACGATCGCTGGCGCCGGGATTGTTCAGAGCCGCCAACTTCTCGGACATGAGTTGGTCCCTACCAAAAGACGTGGCCATTGTATCGTCAACAAGTCGCAGGACGTACTCGTCCGGCCCTACGCGATAGGAAAATGCGCTGGCTATCTGCCCCATTCCAATCGGAGATAGTTCCTCTATCACCTGACTGAAGAGACCGTTCAGCAGCTTCAGAACTTCAAGCTTGTCGATTTTAGGCCTAACCATCTCAGGCCTCCCTCAGAACCAGAGAAACAAAAAGGCCTCCGAATGTTCGGAGGCCTTTTTTATTATCGTATTGAACTGGCTACAATCCAAATTAACGCTTGGTGAATTGCTTCGCCTTGCGCGCCTTCTTCAAGCCGTATTTGCGTCGCTCCTTGACTCTGGAGTCGCGAGTAAGCAAACCAGCTCTCTTGAGTCGAATTCGTAGCGCAGGGTCTACTTCAAGCAATGCACGGGCGATGCCATGTCGTATAGCGCCAGCCTGGCCTGTAATGCCACCGCCACTGACCTTGGCAACAACTCTGAACTGCCCCATCGCATCTGCGGTCCGGAACGGCTCCTCAATGATGCGCTGCCAGTTATCCCAAGGGAAGGCCTCTTCCATGAGTTTACCGTTGACCACAATCGGTCCGCTTTCCATGTACAAGCGCACCCTTGCGATGGCGTTCTTGCGCCTACCCGTTGCGTAGTAGTACTGCTGTTGAGTCGTCGTCAATTAAGCTTCCTCCGAGGTCTGTGCGGGGCTACCCTTCATTTGCGCTTCGTGCGGGTGATCTGGTCCGGCGTATGTCTTCATCCTGGCCAGCATGTGGCGTCCCAAGGAATTCTTCGGGAGCATGCCCTTAACCGCCTGGCGGATAACCCTGGTGGGGGTCTTGTCCATCATCTGCTGCAATGTCCGCTCAGTCAGACCGCCGTGGTAACCGCTGTGCCGATAGTACATCTTCTGTGCCATCTTGTTACCTGTCACCCTGATTTTTTCAGCGTTAACTACTATAACATAGTCACCTGTATTCAGGTTGGGTACGTAGATGGGCTTGTGCTTGCCCATGAGCAGCGTGGCTATCTCGGTCGAAAGCCTGCCCAGAGTCTTGCCATCTGCGTCGATCAGATGCCACTCCGGATGTAGCTCGGAGGCCTTCGTCTGATACGGTTTATATGCTTTTACCATTGCGTTACACCAGTCCTGCTTCTTGAGGCTTTAACTTCCTGGCGGAAAACCGTCGTACTCGACGCCTATCATGCTCAGTCCATGCGAAGGCATGGAATGGGCCACCGCCTCAGTTTCGCCTCCTTCGATCATTATTTTAAGTTCAGCCATTGGCAGTTTACCCCTGCCCACGTCAACCAGGGCTCCAGCCATCCTTCGCACCTGGTGCGGTAGAAAGGCGTTGCCCTTTATATCAAATGTTAACAGGTCGCCCTCTTGATTCACCACAGATTCGTACACGAACCTTACGGTGCTGGCGTCCTTTCGCTCCAGTGCCCTAGCGAACCTCTTGAAATCATGTTCGCCTTCATACATTCCCGCCGCCTCATTCATCAGCGGCACGTTTAGCTCTTCGGTCACTCTACAGGTGCGCCTTCTCATCAACGGCGAAGGTGTCGGCCTTGTCAGGATCGTATACCTGTAGCTTCGCGCTAACGCCATTCGCCTTGGATCAAACTCGTCGCTAACGGCATAAGCTGCCTGTACAGCGATATCGTCTGGCAGATGGTAATTCATCGCTCTGATGAACTCCTGGGGGGCCAGCCTAGACTCTGTGTCAAAGGCTATGACCTGACCTTCAGCGTGCACGCCGGCATCTGTCCTGCCTGCGCCCCTTATCCTCACTGTATCCCCAGTAAGGACAAGTATAGCTTTTTCCAGTTCTTCCTGGACTGAGGGTGCATTGGTCTGGTACTGAAACCCAGAGTAAGCTGTCCCCTCATATTCGATTATCATTGCCAGTCGCATACTGTTGGGTCGTGGGCTAACCCACTTCCTAATTCCTTACGCCCAGCGCTAGGAGACTAACTCAACCACAGCCATAGGAGCGGCATCGCCCTTTCGAGGCCCAAGCTTAATAACTCTGGTGTACCCGCCG
>CAJWRP010000052.1 GCA_913046025.1 uncultured Chloroflexota bacterium | reverse complement strand
GCTGGTCCTCACTAGCCAAGCAGGCGCTGACGGACGGCGTGGCGGATCTTCGACGCGACCTGGGCGAAGATATGGATAACTGGATTTGGGGTAAAGTCCACGCCACCAGACCAGTTCATCCCTTGTCGACAATCTTTCCTGATATCTCGGAAGCTCTCAACCCACCGTCGGTATCCATGGGAGGCGGTCTCGACACGCCACAGGCAGCTGGGCACTCGCCGATGGGGCCATACGTCATTGCGGGTACATCAGTAGCCCGTTACGTCTTCGATCTAGCAGACTGGGAGAACTCTCGTTGGATCGTGCCTCTGGGTTCCTCGGGCCATCCCGGTAGTCCTCATTACGCAGACCAGGCCATCACATGGGCCAATGTGGAGCTTATCTATATGAGATACGGCTGGGAGGGCATACGAAAGGACGCCGTCACCAGCCAAGTTCTTTCCCGCAAAGGTTAAAACTCAGACAATCAAAAAAAGGCAACTCAGGTGGCCAACTGTCAGACGGTCAGTACAGTGCGCTCAAATGCGACCCGCGAAAACACCAAGGCATGTTCCTCTCGTAGGAATGTACCTAACAATCAATTGATGGATTCTGAGTAGTCTTCCCGCTTAGCTCCTTCCGATTGATATGTGTAAGGTATTCGGTTCCAACGTTAGCACTGCCTCCAACGTTGTTTCGTTAACCGCTCGATGCAGTGCACGATTGGGTTCGCAGCACCAAATGTATCACTGCCAATGAAGATTACGAACAGCGTGCTCGACATCACTTCGAATACCCAATGCCCGACTGCGCGGAGTTACAATTCACTTCAGCTTCCGCAGGTTTGACGGCCTGTCGACAGATGCATTAGGCTTTCGTTTGGCGAAACGGCCACTATTAAATGAAAGGAGTCAAATACAATGGCATTCTTATTCAATCACGTTCATCTAAAAGCTCCAGATCCTAAAAAGACCGCCGACTGGTATGTTGAGGCATTCGGTTTCGAGATCATCGGTGACACTGTTCGTGATCGAGGTGATCGCTTCATCAGGTGCAAAACAGAAGACGGTGTGCGGTTCAACATATCGGCAGCCCGCACGGACGAGGAATTGGGCGAAGGCGATGCCAGGGCCCATTTTGGAATCGAGCACTTCGGCATCGAAGTCGACGATCTGGACTTAGAGTTGAAGCGGCTGGAGGGCCTGGGCGCGAAAGTATTGGAAGGGCCGAATGTCAGTGGAACGGGCTCCAAGGTCGCATTCATCGCAGCCCCGGACGACGTTCGAATTGAAGTGATGCAGCTGGGTTAGCACTTAAGGTATCCCGATATTGGGCTCGTCCTAGGAATACCAATCTCGGATTTAGCTGACAATGATTCAGCTCTCCATAAGCTTGCTTTGGAGATTGAACATCATGTCGTCAACCATTGCGTCAAGGTCGTACCTGGGCGACCAGCCCCACTCTTTTCTGGCGACTGAGTCGTCCAGCGAGTTCGGCCAGGAGTCAGCTATGGCTTGGCGCAACGGGTCGATGTCGTAATCCATTGCAAAGCCGGTTACTCGTTCTCTGATTGCCTGCCCAAGCTCCTCGGGTGAGAAGCTCATTGCGTTAACGTTGAAATCGGCGTGGTGCTCCAAGTGGGCCACGTCCGCCTCAGCCAACTGAATGAGCGACGATATGGCGTCGGGCATATACATCATTGGCAGGTAAGTATTGGGCTGCAGGTAGCATGTGTAGCGGCGCTCCCGAATCGCTCCATAGAAGATAGCAACGGCGTAATCGGTGGTGCCAGCCGTTGGCTCTGTCTTCCAGCTTATAATGCCCGGCAAGCGAACGCCGCGCACGTCCAGACCCGCTTTATGGAAGTAGTAGCCACCCATAATTTCCCCGAAGACCTTGGAGATGCCGTACTGCGTATTGGGCTTCTGCAGGGTTTCATTGGGCGTGTTGTCCGCAGGTGTGCCTGGTCCGAAAGCGGCGATTGAGCTCGGCAAGATGACGCGCTGGAGCTGATTTTCGGCAGCGGCCTCCAACACATTAAACAACCCGTTAACGTTGACGTCGTGGCCGAGCCTTCTCTCCTGCTCTGCCCGAGCTGACAGGATCGACCCTAGGTGGTATATCGTGTCGATCTTGAACTCTTTGATCGCCCCATCCACCTGCCCATACTGTCTGACGTCCACCAGAGTAGACGGTCCCGAATCAAGCACGTCGGGCGCCAGCGGAGTGACCCGACCCGCCGCGACGACGTTTTGGGGGCCGTACTTTTCCCGCAACACCGGAACCAGTTCTGACCCGATTTGCCCCGAGGCGCCTGTTACTAAAATACGTTCCATTTCTTCAGATATCCCGATTAGGTTGGCAAATGCTGTGGCTATTAGCAGAGTCCCCGTGGTTGCAGTAGCCTGTTGATCCCACCTGGCCTTGCCCAGAACCCAGATTCAAATCATGAGGTCGCCGCCGTTAATGTCCAGAGAGGCGCCGGTTATATAAGCGGCCCTGTCGGATGCCAAGAAAGCAACGAGTTCGGCGACCTCCTCCGGCTCACCAAGGCGACTTATCGGGAAACTTTCCGCGTATGCCCTGGCCCGCTGCTCAGAGATTGTGGTCCGCACCATCTCTGTGTCGATAAGCCCGGGACAGACGGAGTTCACGGTGATACCGTGGGAGGCTACCTCTTTTGCCAGGTGACGGGTAAAGCCCAATATGCCCGCCTTGGCAGCTGTGTAATGGGCTCCACCAACGGTGCTGATGTTTTTACCGGCCGTTGACGAGAAATTCACGATGCGCCCCCAGCCAGCGTTTTGCATAGGCTTGAGCACCGCGCGGGAGCATAGGTAGGTCCCCTTAAGGTTCACCCCAACGACCAAGTCCCACTCATCTTCTTCGATATCCACAACGGGGGTTGGTCGCAATATGCCGGCGTTGTTGATTAGGATGTGTACGTCGCCAAACTCCCGTAGGGCGGTCTCGACCATCGTTTGGACGTCTCGTGAGGAGGTTACATCGCCGGGCGCGACAACGGCCTTATGCCCGTAGCTTTCAAGATGGGAGACGGTCTGGTCTGCGGCCTCACCATCGATGTCGTTGATGACAACGCTGGCCCCACCGCGGGCCAAACGCCTGGCCACGGCACGGCCCATGCCCTGTCCTGCGCCTGTAACTATCGCGACTTTCCCCTCGAATTCGGAATCGATTGCCATATGTATTTCCTCTGAAATCGAATGGCTGCGAGATGACGTATTGCGCCTTGCGTGAGGGCCTCCATATTAACTCAGATCGCCGAAGGCTGCATTCGTCCCGTATTAAGGTCTTGCCGAGCTTGATCAAGGTGTGCGGACACTGCTTTGACAAGGGCCCCTGCTGCTGCCTAAATTTGGCTAGTGCCCGAGATGCCCTAGGATTGGCAGCCCAACTCTTTGCGTCGAGCCCACCGTGGTGTATGCTGGCGTCGCCGACAATAGCAGAGGAATGCACCACCAAAGGCTAGCGAGGTTTCCCATGGCTGGAGCAGACGACAACTTCAAACTCATCAAGGCTGAGATTCTCATTGATGGCAGCGGCGCACCTGCCATTCACGACGGCGCCGTCCTGACGCGAGGTTCGCGCATCGAGGCCGTGGGGCCAGCCTCTGACGTCACTGCGCCTGAAGGGGCCAAAGTGGAGGTCCTGGATTTTCCAGGCAAGACGCTGATGCCAGGCATGGTGGACTGCCATACGCACCACAACGGCTTTGGCGATGGGCGCGCAGGCGACGAGCTTGCGCAAATGCCGGACGAGGTCCTAACTCTGCAGTCGGCCCGGAACGCCAGGACCAGCCTGTTCTCTGGAGTCACGACAATACGCGAGAACGGCCCCAAGAACTTCACGATGTTCCGGCTGAGGGACGCAGTGAATGCAGGAATCGCCGTCGGACCGCGGATGGTTCTCTGCGGCAGACCAGTGTCTATCATAGGCGGCCACATGGGTTACTTCGGCTCCGAGGTGACGGGCCCCACGGAGTGCCGAGCCATGACCAGGCAGCTCATTAAGGAAAGCGCTGACTACATCAAGATTACCGCGTCTGGCGGCTCTACCCGAACATCGTTTCCGCTGCTTCCGTCATTCAACATAGACGAGCTGACTGCCATAACGGACGAGGCGCACAAGTTCGGCAAGCTGACGGCAACCCACTGCGCCTCAACCCAAAGCATCATCAACTCGCTGGAAGCCCACGTCGATATGATTATTCACTGTGTATTTGCAGAGCCCGACGGCACGGCGAACTTCAGGCAGGATGTGGCGGAGCGCATCGGCGAATTGGGCGCGTTCGTCAATCCAACAGTGCACGTCGGCAGAGCCAGAATATGGCTGATGCAGAACAAGAAGGAGAGCGTTGGACTGACGTCCACGGAACAGTCAACGTTGGACGACATGTTGCGGGCTTACGACGTTAAGTTAGACCACACTCGTCGGCTTATCGAAATGGGCGTGAACGTCATCACTGGGTCCGACTCTTCTTGGGGGGATTACCAGCTGGGCAACACCGTAAACGAGACCGAGTGCCTGGTGGACGCGGGCTTCTCGCCGATGCAGGGTGTGGTCTCAGTTACCGGACAGGCAGCCAAGGCTCTGGATGTCGACAATATCGTGGGCACGCTGGAGGAGGGAAAGAAGGCCGACCTGCTGATCGTGGACGGCGACCCGACCCGGGACATTAACGCCCTTTGGAACGTCGACGAGGTGTTTTTCGCTGGTGAAATCTTGGACCGAGGCTCAGAAGAATCCAGAGCTAAAACCAGACAGTTGAGACCCTCATCTGGCCCCTAATTTATTCCCAGGTGACTTATTCACGGAAGGTGATGTGTATGCCGGACAACGAACCGGGAAATTTCAAGCTCATCAGGGCGGCGCGGCTGATTGATGGCACAGGTGCCCCACCACTGGAACGAGCCGCAATTCTGCTGGACGGCGATAAGATTACCGCGTTAGGCACCGAGGAGGCAGTCCACGCACCGGAAGGCGCAGACGCCCAAGAGTTCGATTACGGCGAGAAGACCATAATGCCGGGCCTTGTCGATTGCCATGTTCATCTTAACGGCATGGGCGACGGTAGGGCAGGCGACGAGCTGGCAACACTCCCAGACGAGGTGTTGACGCTGCAGGCTGCCCGCAACGCCCGAGCCCACCTGTATTCCGGCGTGACGACTTTGCGCGATTGTGGCGGCAAGAATCGGACGACCTTCCGCCTCCGAGAGGCAATGGACATGGGCATCACGGAGGGTCCTCGGCTGGTGCTGTCCGGTCGGCCCATTGCTATCGTCGGAGGCCATCTGAGCTACTTTGGTGTTGCAGCTACAGGCGTCGATGAGTGCCGAGCTGCAGTCCGCCAGCTCGTCAAAGAGGGAGCAGACTTCATAAAGATTACCGCCACTGGAGGCAGCACACGCACGTCCTTCCCACTGAGGCCATCCTTCAATGTCGATGAGCTGACGGCGATCTGCGACGAGGCCCACAAGTTCGGCAAGCACGCGGCCGCGCACTGTGCTTCGACCCAGGGCATGGCAAACGCGTTGGAGGCCGGCGTCGACACCATAATCCATGCGCTGTTCAAGGAGCCAGACGGTTCCGACCTGTTCCGGCCTGCATTGGCCGAGGAGATCGCTCGCAAAGGTGTCTTCGTCAACGCCACGCTTCACAACAGCCGACACCTGGTCTGGCGGTTGGAGGCGAAGCTGGAGGAATACGGCCTCAGCCCTCAGGAGTTGGATGAGCTGGATGACCTTCGGCGCAGCAGAGAGGCGATTATCGATGCCTTCGGTCGTATGCGAGACCTGGGGGTGAGGGTGGTGTGCGGCTCTGACTCTTCCTGGAACTTCTACCCCATGGGAGGCTTCCAACACGAGATAACGGCCCACGTGGAGACTGGCATGTCGACCATGGACGCTATTGTGGCTTCAACAGGCGAATCGGCCCAGTCCTGCTGGATCGATGACACGATTGGCACTTTGGAGGTAGGCAAGCAGGCTGACGTGCTGATTATCGACGGCAATCCACTGGAGGACATCAACACCTTGTGGAATGTCGCAGACGTCTTTCAGGCGGGGGACCACGTGGACCGGGGCAATTTCATATAAGTCCGCTTCTGGATGGTCCTAAGAAAAAATGGATGATACGCAATGACGAAAATCCAGGACTTGTTTAATCTGAGCGGCAAGGTGGCGATTGTTACTGGCGGTGGAACCCATCTGGGCAAAGCCATGGCCACGTCTCTGGGAGAGTTGGGCGCGTCCGTTTTCATAGCTAGCCGTCGCCAAGGTCTCTGCGAAGAGGTGGCCGAGGAGATGAGGTCCAGAGGGCTGGATTTTACTGGACTGGGCTGCGATGTCACAGACGAAGAAGACGTGACCCAACTGGTTGATAACGTAATCCGAGACAAGGGCAGGCTGGACATAATGGTCTGCAATGCGGGCGGAAGTGCGACTACATCATACATTCCCACAGCCTCCATCGACGAGTTCATGTCGGACTGGGAAATCAACGTCAAGAGCGCGTACATATGCGCTCAGGCAGCCGCGAGACAAATGATTCAGCAGCGCTACGGCAAGATAATCACCCTGGGGTCCATTCACGGCTTTCTGTCGGGGGACAAGCGGCTTTATGAGGGGTTGGACTTCACTCGCTCGGGGCCTCCTTATCAGACGGCCAAAGGCGGCGTACTGAACCTGACCAGATCCCTCGCCACTGAGTTGGGCGAGTACGGCATCACGGCCAATTGCATAAGCCCCGGTCAGATACCGAAGTCGACAACGGACCCTCAAATGGTAGAGCGGTGCCGGCTCAAAAATCCGCTGCTTCAAACAGGCGTGTCGGATAACGTAAAGGGGGCAGTGGCCCTATTGGCATCGCCGGCGGGAGACTGGATTACCGGCCACAACCTAGTGGTAGACGGGGGATGGAGCGTTTGGTGAAAGCGCCCTCTTTGAAATGGCGGGCAATTGACTCGTCCAGGCGCGAATGGTAGTGTCCATCCACGGCTAACAATCATCCCCGTAGGCTAACTCCGAACAGGCCGGACAGCCTCAAGAAGGTGGACTGTAGCAAATGGAACATAATTTCTCTCCAACCAAATACTACTCGACCATCGGCAGCCACGACCCGGAATTCAAAGTAGCCAGCGGTGACACCATTGTGACTACCACGATCGACGCTGGCGGCTGGCATGCCAACGGTGAATTCATTGGCCCACGTGGCAACCCACAGACAGGTCCCATATATGTAGAAGGCGCAGAGCCGGGCGATACCTTGAAGGTAAGGTTCGACAAGATATGGCCGAACCGATCGCACGGCTTTTGCTCTCCTCGGATTGCACCTCACGTGCTGGAGCCGGGCGATCCAAGTGTGGTGAAAACAGACGAACGCCTGACTTTCAGGCTCAATTTTGAGAACAACACAGCGACGGCTGAAGGAGGTCCTACCGACCTCACCGTACCAATCCAGCCTATGCTGGGCTGCTTCGGTGTCGCGCCAGCGCGTGATCAGGCGATATCCACCGCGACATCTGGACCATACGGCGGGAACATGGACTACAAAGGGTTCGCCCCCGGAGTCACGGCGTATCTGCCCGTTTTTGTGGAGGGAGCCCTCTTTCACCTTGGCGACGGTCACGCCTGGCAGGCCGACGGGGAGATCCTGGGCACAGGCATCGAGATTTCGATGGACGTCGTCGTGAACCTGGAGGTCATCAAGGGCAAGGAAATTGGCTGGCCGCGCGGCGAAAACGAAGAGTACATATTCACCGCTGGCAATGCCCGGCCTTTGGACCAGGCTACCCAGCACGCATCATCCGAGATGCTCCGGTGGCTGCAATCCGACTACGGACTGGATGCCGCGGAGGCGAACTTCCTTCTCGGAATGCACGTGAAGTACGACGTAGGAAATATCTACGACCCCGCGTTCACGATGGTATGCAAACTTTCAAAGTCGGTGTTGCCCAGCAGCTAACGTGCACGAGATTAACGTTGCAAATAGCTCTCGCATGAAAAACCGATGATGCACACCCAAGGCAAATAAGAGAACCGCAATTCCAGTCGACAATGACGGAGGTTAAGATATGGCGGAAGGCTTTGATGGCAAAGTCGCCCTGGTCACTGGCGGAAGCACAGGCATAGGCCGAGCAACAGCGCTGACGTTTGCAAGTGAGGGCGCGCGAGTGGTTGTCTCTGACGTAAACGCGGAAGGCGCCGAAGAGACAGTAGGCATGATAAAAGGCGCTGGAGGCGAGGCCGTCTTCATCCACGCAGACGTTTCGCAGGCTGGTCACGTCGAAGCGCTCATCAGCAAGACTGTCGAGGCCTATGGCAGATTGGACGCAGCCCATAACAACGCCGGCATCGAAGGTATCCGAGTCCCCACGGCGGAATTTCCCGAAGACGAATGGGATCGCGTGATCGCCACTAATTTGAAGGGCGTCTGGCTGACTATGAAGTACGAAATCCAGCAAATGCTCGAGCAGGGTGGGGGCGCCATTGTAAACACATCGTCTATAGCAGGACTAATTGGCATGAAGGGCTCGACCGCCTACGGGGCAGCCAAGCACGGCGTGATCGGGCTGACCAAGGTAGCCGCTCTTGAATACGCAACCCAGGGCATCAGGGTGAATGCCGTTTGTCCGGGAGCTGTAGCCTCACCCATGACCGATCGGCTAATCGGAAGGGAACCAGGTCGACGAGAGATGTACATGGCGATGCAGCCGGTGGGACGATTCGGCACGCCGGACGAGATCGCTCAGGCAGTCGTTTGGCTGTGCTCGGATGCGGCGTCCTTCGTCACGGGCCACGCCATGCCGGTCGATGGGGGATACGTCGCCAATTAAGGTGCGCCAGTAGACAGCCTATTCCTTCATCAAGATTCGGCGCGTAAGAAACTTCAGGCAAAACGGTGGGGTGCTTCTGACTTCAAGACCACAGACTCTCGACCACCCTCACTCGGTAAAGCCGGTGGCCTTTCGCCAAGCAAGGTAGTATCGCAGGCCATCCGCCATGTCGAACTTCGCGAAGAAGCCCAGGTCCTTTTCCATCCTGTTTACGTCCATCTTGCTTGCTCTGCCTGACAGCTCTCTATCCGCGACATCAACGGTGCGCAGATTATGACGCAGCTCCTGAAGCGCAGCGAGCACCTCAGACATCGTCGTCCATTCTGAAGAGGAGGTGTTGTAGATGTCATACGACGGCGTCGGGGCATCCAACATGGCGCCAATCGTCAAATCACCACTGCGATGAAAGCCAAAAAGGACAGGTCCGGAGGCGCCCGATGACGGATAAAGAGCATAGAAAACTTAAAGGCCCCTTGGATGGACTGCGAGTTATCGACTGGACCATGTGGCAGTTCGGACCCGGTGTCCACCATGATGCTGGCTGACATGGGAGCCGAGGTCATCAAGATCGAGTCCCTGGATGGTGACCACGGACGGCAAGTCACCCGTTCCGCCGGTAT
>CAJWRP010000051.1 GCA_913046025.1 uncultured Chloroflexota bacterium | reverse complement strand
GCGTGCGCCCTTCACCGGCGCGGGCTGCCCCGCAGCGACGCCGCCGAACCTGAAGTTGATGTCTTTGCCGTCGCGCCAAGGGCTGTCCGGGATGATGAACCCCGACCCTGTACCCTTGGAGAAGATGAGCTTCACCACGCCTGTCTCACGCTCGCCCTGCTGTGCTGGAGTCCCCCGATGACCTCGACCTGATACACCCCGGCAACTTCGATGATGACATGCATCGGCTAACCAAGGCAGACTGGATCATCGAAGCCATCGTTGAGCGTCCGGAACCAAAAGCCCAACTCTGGTCGCGGGCCGGTAAATACATCGGCAAAAACGCAGTCGCCAGTTCCAACACGTCGGGCATACCCATAACGCAGATCGCCGAGGCTCTCCCTCCAGAGGTTAGGAGCCGCTTCCTGGGAACTCACTTCTTCAACCCGCCGAGGTACGTTCGGCTAGTGGAGCTCATACCCTCACCAGACACGGACCCTGAAGTACTTGAGGCCATGAAGACCTTCGCCTCGAAGAGCCTCGACAAGGGCGTAGTTTTGGCCAACGACGTTCCCGGTTTCATATCCAACCGAATCGGCACATACTACTTTGCCACTGTGATCCGAACGGCCCAACAACTAAACCTATCAGTCGACGAAGTTGACGCCATAACCGGCCCGGCTATGGGACGGCCCGCCAGCGCTACATACCGCACCCTGGACATGGTAGGTCTGGATATCTTCGTGGACATCTGCGACAACACCAGGGAAGCACTAGAAGGGACTGAATCAGGCAAGATTGAGGGCGAATTGTTCCAGGCACCAGCCCTAACCAAAGATCTCATTCAACGAGGCTGGCTGGGCAATAAGTCGGGCCAGGGTTTTTACAAAAGAATTACCAACGATGGTGAATCAACCATCTTCTCTCTGGATACGGTTTCCATGGAATACCAACCCCGACAACGAGCACCCGTTCCCGAGTTAAAGGAGCTTATGGACATCGAAGACATGGGCGACAGAATTTGCAGTCTTATGTCCTCTGGTGGCAAAACCGAGGCGTTAGCGTGGAAAGTCTTATCCGAGTTAATGGCCTATTCAGCCTGGAAGCTGGACGAGGTGGCCAACGACGTCATCAGTATTGATCGGGCCATGCGATGGGGTTTCAACTGGGCACTAGGTCCTTTTGAGACCTGGGACGCACTGGGTGTAGCCGACACGGTGCATAGTATGTCACAAGACGGTGTGGCCTTGCCCGACTGGGTGAAACAACTGGCGTACCGTGGCAACAGCTTCTACAAGACAGTGGACGGAGTATCGCTGCAGGTTGACTCAAGCCTCCAGTACACAGAGGTTGACGCATAGCTCAAAATACTGCTACTATCGCACATTCGTTCTATATCGGATACACAGAGCGAACCTGATGGAGGCTATGCCATGCCAGTGCCGGACCAGATAGAGCCAACTAAGCTGGGTGATTACCTGGAGATAATGACCAAGGCCGTGTTCCAGTCAGGTATATCGTGGAAGGTTGTGGACAACAAGTGGTCGGGCATTCAAGAGGCCTTTCGGGGGTTTGATGCAGAGACCGTGGCCGACTTCGGTGAAAAGGAGCTGGACGATCTTACCAGCGACACCCGGGTGATTCGCCACAGACGCAAACTTGAGGCCATTCTGGGCAACGCCAGACGAATGATCGAACTGGACAAGGAGCACGGAGGCTTTCAGAAGTATCTCCGCTCCCAGCCGGACTTCGATTCGACGGTTAAGGACATCAAAAAGCAGTTCAAGTACATGGGTCTCACTGGCATTTACTTCTTCCTCTACTCGGTAGGCGAAAAGGTGCCGCCTCATGAAGAAATATTCCCAGGGCGCAGTTGAGCGAGACCTGCCCACTCTGCCAGAGTATGGCCACATCGCTGCTTCATAAGGGCGGCAATGCCTCTGGCAACAGGGACTTTCTTCGCTGCGACAGTTGTGACCTGGTCTTCGTTCCAAGGGACCAGTTGCTCACGCCACAGCAGCAGAAGGACCGGTACCTGGAGCACAACAACGACGTAAACGATCCTGACTACAGAAAATTCCTGGGCAGGCTATACGACGAGTTGAAGCCGCACCTGTTGACTGGAGCAAAGGGTCTGGACTACGGAAGTGGTCCCGGCCCAGCACTGGTGGCCATGATGCGGGAGGACGGGTTCGATGTGGATATGTTCGACATATTCTTCCACAACGACGAGGCCGTTCTCAAAAAGACCTACGACTTCATCACCTGCACAGAAACGGCGGAGCATTTCACTGATCCGGCCAGCGAATTTCAGCGCCTGTTCGATATGATTCGAGAGCCAGCCTGGCTGGGGATAATGACGGGTATGCTAGCAGACTGGTCGCAATTCCCCGACTGGTATTACCACCATGACACAACCCACGTGAACTTCTTCAGCAAAAAAACGATGAGTTGGATATCCGAAAAGTATCAATACACGGCGATCTTTCCCGCGGACAACGTCGTCCTGTTCTGCAAAGGCTAAACCAGCCCAATTAAGGCGTCGAAAACGCCTCTTCTAGTATCCGGCCTCCCAGGTCCTTTGGCGGAACAACGTCCCTGAGCGCGGGGATAACTTCTTCTCCCATGAGACGGACTGATCGCATGATCTTCTCGTGCTGGATTCCTCCAATCTGGGTCCAGGCGATGAGACGGGTGGCCCCCAACTCTCCGTAGCGCTTGAGCTTTCTAATCACAGTCTCTGGGCTCCCAAAGAATAGGCGTTCTTCGAAGGTCTCATCGTCTAGCTCGTCAGCGACGGGAACCACATCGACTTTGCCATTGGTGACTTGCCTGCGTACCAGGGCCTGAAGCGCCCTCATCTGCCACCGGACCTGCGCTATCTCTTTTCGCGCCTCCTCGTCGGTGGGCGCGACGTAGATCATGATGTCCAGTCCCAGTTCCAGCTCGTCGATGGCCTTGCCTTGATTCTGAAGACTTCCGAAGTAGATTTCCAACTGCGACCGCAACACGTCCTGCCCGCTGAGAGCTGACGCCATAGGCATAAGGTCCCTCTCGGCAGCGATTACCATCGAATCGGCGCTGGTGCCAGCCAACCACATGGGCGGATGAGGCCTCTGCCTGGGTTTGGGGAAAACAGAGATGGGTTCAGGAACTTTGATGTACTGCCCCTCATAAGTGAAGGAGGTCTCCGAGGTCCACGCCTTCATCATCACGTCAAGGGTCTCTGCGAAGCGCTGCCGAGTCTCGACCGGATCGATTCCGAAGCCTCCCAACTCGTAGGGATGATACCCTCTGCCGACGCCGCATATGAACCTGCCATCCAGGAAGTTATCCAGCACTGCGACCTCTTCAGCGACTCGAAGCGGCTGCCACATGGACAGGATAAGCGCCGCAGTGCCGATGCGGATTTTCTTGGTCCGCTCCCCTATCCTCAACGCCTGAAGCAGTGGAGATGGCGACATGCCATAGTTGGAGAAGTGGTGCTCCGCCAGTAAGCAGTAGTCGAATCCTAACTCCTCAGACAACTGAATCTGTTCAACAGACTCGTCGAACAGCGTTTGCCAGT
This sequence comes from uncultured Chloroflexota bacterium, assembly GCA_913046025.1. Next base: position 6,082 of record CAJWRP010000051.1, on the reverse strand, counting down.
TTCGAAGTTCAGGATTAGGCCATTCAAAAAACAGTCCGAATTCCATGCTTTTGTATCCTTGGCTAAGTTTGATTTGTCGAGTGATAGGCGCATGAGAGCTTGGAGTTAAGACTCAAAATGATTCCAGCCGCCGTGTCCCACCGCCATTGGCTTGCCATTGCTTCCGATGATAGCTACAGAATTGTCGCCATCCGTAACCTCCCCAACGACCGTTATGGGCACATCGACAATGGACTGCAGATCATTCATTACGCTGGCCGACGCGGTGAACAGCAGTTCGTAGTCTTCGCCGCCGCCGAGAGCGAGGTCGAGCCAGTCGTCCGGGAACGAGGCTTTCAGAATAGCGTCTGCGGGGATTGAGTCGGCGTTCAGTCTCGCACCAACATTGCTTGCTCTACATATCTTGGCCAAATCGTTGACCAGACCATCACTGACGTCCATTGCTGTGAGCACACCGTGTTCCGCCAGAAGGATACCTGTCTTGACCTGTGGCACGGGGCGATTGTGAGCTTCACGAAGGTGACTGCGCGCCGCCTCACCCTGCACATCCGCTCCAGACATCAGCATGCGCAGACCACCGGATGAGCAGCCCAGATGGCCTGTGACCGCGATGAGGTCCCCGGGCTTGGCGGTGTCTCGCCTCAATATGGTGGTGTCAGAACTGGGAGCTGCACCCTCCATGGCGACGGTCACGAAGAAGACGGGTGACTTCACGATGTCACCGCCAACGACGGCACCACCATGCACCTTGGACACATCCATCATGCCTCGGTACATATCCAGAAGACCCTCCACGGGCAGATCGCCACGCAGACCCAGAGTGACAATTGAATAGGTCGGACTGCAACCCATAGCTGCGATGTCGCTGAGGTTGGTGGCCAGCGCCTTCCAGCCCAGGTCTCGCCAATCGGTATAGCCGAGATTGAAGTGGACCGCTTCCACCATTGTGTCGGTGGTGAGAACCCTAATGCCGGGGGGGCCATCCCATGCTGCGGCGTCATCGCCAATTGTGAGCACGGTGCGGAATCCGCTCCCATCCAGCCTTTGGATCAGGCTGCCGTTGTCTTCGGCGATAGTTTGGGCCAGTTTATCTATGAGGGGAAATTCCCCGATATCTCTAACGAGCATGCTCTGCATTATATCCGCCATCCGGTTCTTCACTCAAATTTTTCCTTAATCAAGCTACGGAACTCTGTAGAATCCGAAACAAAAATGCAGGGAACCCTTCGTGTGCCGGAAGGTTCCCTGCAAAATAAAATAAACAGATGTCGTGTTTCTAAAATACTTACCCGGTCAGGCAGCGTTGGCAGTGACCAATTCCTCCTCAAGAACCGGCGGGCTCAGGCGGTAGCCCATGCCATGCACAGTCTTTATCCACCGAGGGTTCTTGGCATCATCGTCCAGCTTTCGCCTCAGCCGTTGGATGTACTTCTTGACCTTGTTACTGCCGTCGACGTCATCAGACCAGATTTCATCCATGATGCGATTGTGTGACAGCGTTATGTGCCTATTCCTGGCAAGCAAATGCAACAGCCGAAACTCTGTGGGTGTCAATCTCAAGCTAGTTGAGCCAAGGTAGACCTCGTAGGTCGCAGGGTCAATCACCAGATCACCACAATAAATTGGACCTTCATCAACACGACGGTTAGCTAGATTGAAGCGCCTCATAATCGCCACAACCTTAACCATCATTACCATCATGCTGGTGCTCGGGGTAATGTAATCATCCCCACCGCGATCCAGCACCTTAACGCACTGCATCTCGTCTTCCCCAGTCAATGCAACGATCGGTATATCCGAAAACTTCCTGATCTCCGAGATTGTCGAAAACATACTCATATCCGTCAGGTCTTCACAAATAAAGGCTATGTTTGGCTCCTTCTGCTCGATGGCCATTAACCCATGGCTGCCCCTGGACACCATAATGGATTCAAGATCGGGCCACCGAATCCTTAACGTCAAGGCCAACTGTTCGATCTTGTTAACATCCTGTCCAAAAAATAGTGCCTTCATGGCCGCCTCCTCCTCTCACATGGGCTCACTCCGGCCTGCTTCCAATAAATCGCCACTGTGGCGTATATGGCCGGTCGTGTTCACCAAATGTGCACTCATGTTAGAAAAGTCCAGAAGCCACTTCCTAACCACAGCCTGACTTTAACCTCACAATTACCTGACAATGGGCTAATGATTTTTAGAATGGCCTACATGCGTATCACGCGAATCTATTAGTACGTGGCAATGATTATTCCTTACTGTTAGGGTGAGAGGTGATTTATCGCTCAATCCAAGAGGGGTTGGGACAATGAAGGAAATGGGAATGTTGAGGCATAGAAAATGGTTTATAGACCAGTTCTAAGCCAATTGAAGCTGTTCACGAACGACTATTCGAATTCACCTTTCAGATCAATCCCGTAGCCGTTCCCAAAAGAAATGAGGTCAGTCTTTTATCCAGACCAGGCGAAAACCCCCTTGGATCAGATCCAATTCCTGGAGATCGGACTCCGTCAGTTTCCAGTCCGCGGCCCTGGAATTTTTCTGGACCTGTTCAGCAGACTTTGCGCCAACAATTGCTGAGGTCACAGCGGGGTTCGCCAGGGTCCAGGCAATGGCAAGCTGGGCTATGTCGCGACCCTGGTCATCTGCCCACTGACCCAGGCCCTTCACAACGTCATAGATCTGCTGAAAGTAGTCGCCCTGAAAGAAGTTGAACCTGGTCCTCTCATCGTCTGAGGCGAACTGATGCCCAGGCTTGTGACGGCCCGCAAGCATCCCTTTGCAAAGCACCGAGTGCGTGATAACACCGACCCCGTTGTCCAGACAAAAGGGCAGAACGTCATCTTCGCTGTCGCGCCAAAGCATGTTGTATAGGGGCTGCGAGCTATGAATCGGGCCGAACTCCATCGCCTCTTTCGTCTGCTCCGGAGAGAAGTTAGAAACGCCTATGTAGCGAATCTTGCCCTGCTCCCTTAGCCGCATCAGACCTGCCATCGTATCGGCTATGGACCACTGCGGCTGAGCGCTGTGAAGCTGGTAGAGATCGATATGATCAGTGCCCAATTCCAAAAGGCTGTTATCAATGGCGGCGTTCATGTGGGCGACGGAATGATCGCTGCCCGAAAGCTTGGTGGCGAGAAACGCCTCATGGCGTCGGCCCTTCAACGCTTTTCCCAGCGCAGACTCGCTGGTCTGATAGCCTTCCGCCGTATCGATAAATGTCATGCCGACATCCAGGGCAGCATGAACAGCAGCAATGCCCTGCTCCTCCGGTACGCTGCCCAGCCCACCACCAATTGGCCACGCGCCAAAACATATGATTGAGACCTGGGGACCGTCCTTACCCAGCGCTTTTGTTTTCATTAGGCCACCTCCCGAGACTCAGGTGACGCTTCGGAACTGTCCACCGATGACATCAGCAGCAGATATCCAATCAGCCCAGCAACCACGGAGGCAACCAGTATGCCAAGCTTGGATTCCGTAATCAGCGTAGCGTCGTCAAAGGCCAGGCCGCTAACGAATATCGACATGGTAAAGCCGACACCTCCCAGGCATGCCGCACCTATGATCTGCCTCCAAGTAATGCCCTTCGGCATGAAGGCCATTCCTGATTTCACCGCCAGCCAACTGAATATGCCAATGCCCAGGGGCTTCCCTATGACCAGTCCCAGTATTATTCCCATCGACACAGGCGTCGTGAGAAGAGCAAGGGCATCGCCTTTTAGCAAGACACCAGCATTGGCCAGCGCGAACAGCGGCATGATGCCAAAAGCAACGATGGGGTGGAGGCTGTGCTCAAGCCTTTGCAATGGCGATTCGACCTCCCGGGCAACTATCTCCAACTCCTCTAGAGCCGCCCGCTGCTTCACCGTGGTCAGCGCCAGATCTCCACGACGAGGCCCCGAGTTCCCTTCTCTGGCGAACTCATCAATAAGGGCCCTACCCTGCTCCACGAACTGTTCCGGATTAATGCGCACCTTGAGCGGAATAGTCATGGCAATCACAACGCCCGCAACCGTAGGGTGTATGCCCGATTTAAAGAACGATACCCATACCACGATGCCCACGATGGCATAGACGATCGGTGACCTAAGTCCTATTACGTTCATCAATACCAGCAAGACTAGAAGGCCACCGCCTACTGCCAGGTTCACCCAGTGAATGGTTTCTGTGAAGAAGATGGCGATGACAACAACTGCGCCTATGTCGTCCACAATGGCAAAGGCCGTGAGGAACAATTTGAGTGCGACAGGTACTCGACTGCCTAGAAGGGCGACAACTCCCAGCGAGAACGCTATGTCGGTGGACATGGGTATTGCCCAACCGTCGGCTCCCTCGCCGCCTGCGTTCAGGGCGATGTAAAAAGCCGCCGGCACAATCATCCCACCTATTGCGGCTATCACAGGCAGAGCCGCCTGTTTAACAGACGCTAGCTCCCCTAGCAGGATTGACCTTTTTATTTCCAGGCCAACCACAAAAAAGAAGACAGCCATCAGGGCATCGTTGATCCAGAAATGCAGTGGCTCGTCTAGCAGGAAGTGTCTAAAGCCAATTGTCAGGTGGCTATCCCAGACTCCCTCGTAGCTATGCTCAAATGTCGAATTGACCCATATAAGTGCCGCTATGGTGCAGGCCAGCAGCAGGATGCCTCCTGAAGCCTCCTCTGCAGCAAACCTCTGGAATGGACTCATCAGGCGGTCTATGTGTGGTTCCGATGGCGAACGCAACCGATGTAGTAAACGTTGCATGATTCGTCAGTGATTACCTCTAATTCTTAATGCCTTCAAACTAAGCCAATAACACAGCAGGAAGGGCCTCCGTAGAAGCCCTTCCTGCTGTATGCGCAATGCTCATTTACGAGTATATATTCTGCCTTCTCGCGCCCTTTAGCCTGGGCCAGATACCCCGTCACTGGCAAGCCTGGATGTGCTTGTTGACAGGCCAGCCACCACAACTTCCTCGCCCAGCTCCAGGCCGGACTGAATTACAGTCCAACCATCGAAGCTCTCGCCAGTAACCACATCTTGAACAACGACGGCACCGTTGCGCACCACCTTGACGGTAGTTGTGCTGCCAGGCTTATCCACCGCAATAGCGTCCCTGGGAATGAGCAACACGCCCGTCTGCTCAGTGACAATTACAGTGCTAATGGGAGTCAGTGTTACAGGAATAACGAGGTCCGCGGGCACATCCACCCGGACAATTACAGCAAAACTAACTACGCCCCGTTCCGTTCTGGGGTCTTTACTCAAAAAGGTAACGACTCCGCTAACTGTCTGCTCTTCAAGTTCGTGGAACGTAACCCTTGCGTGCGCCCCTTCTTGGAAAAGGCCGATATTGGATGCATCTACGACGCCGTGTACCTCAACGACGGAAGTATCCACTATCTCGGCTATCCGCGATTCGTCATTAACAAAGTCATCGTCCTCGACATCGAGTAAAGCGACGACGCCATCGAAGGGCGCCCGAAGAGAGCCGCCCTCAAGATCCTCCTCAAGATTAACCACGATCTCTTGAGCAGCATCAAACGCGGCCTCAGCGGCGGCTAGCTGTTGTGCATGGACATTGGCGGCCCCTCTGAGCTGTATCTGCGCCGCCTTTAGTTGCGAGTCAGCAAGTACCATTTCAGCCATGGCCAGCTCGATATCCAGCGCGTTCTCTCTAACCCTGTCCTCTCCGTTCGTTGGCTCCTCAATTCTCTCCTGCGCAGCGTCCAGTGCTATCTGCGCCTGGGCTGCATCTTCCGGACCAACGTATAGGATTACCTCAGCCAGGTCCTCTTCCGCATTTTCCAGTGCTGCCTTGGCCAGCCCGACCCTCGACGCCGCTTCCAGAAGTTCGCCTGGTTCGAGGCCGTCAGTTATGTCATTAAAGTCATCGCGGGCGTCCAAGAACTTGTCCTGCGCGGCAATCAAGGCGTCCTGAGCGCCATCTATTGCCTTGGATGCGCTGTCCCGTACAGTTATCAATGTGTCATTCGCAGAGTCGAATAGATCGAATTCAGCATCAAACTCTCGCTCGATACACCGCTCGGATGGTCCGAGAACCAGGTTGTCCGCACATGTCCCTCGGATTGATCGGTATCCGG
>CAJWRP010000050.1 GCA_913046025.1 uncultured Chloroflexota bacterium | reverse complement strand
GTGCTGGGCTACACATGCGTCAACGACGTCAGCGCAGCGGCGATGAAGACCAACGATGTCGGCAGAGGCATGAGTCTGCGCTGGAAGCATTTCGATACCTTTTGTCCTATAGGTCCGTACATCGTGACCGACATGGATGGAGACAACCTGGGCATCACGTGCCGTGTCAACGGTGAAACGGTCCTGGAGGGCTCCACCAGCGATATGCTTTGGAGCATGGCGGAGGTGGTGAGCTGGACCTCTGAGGTGATGACGCTTTACCCAGGCGACATCATTCCCAGCGGCTGTCCCGGCGCACTGCCTTTTGAGATTGGCGACACTGTAGAGATAGAAATAGAGGGTATCGGCACGCTCAGCAATCCCGTAGTGGGGGATAGTTAATTTGGATTCCCAAAAAGAGTTGCCTGCCAAGAAACGGTTCGACAGGCTCACCACGAACGTTCAGTAACGCACCGTTCACCATGAGTGCCGATTTCATAGAGCATCCTCGACATAATAGGAACCCGTCGAAGGGCGGTACAAAGAACTTGTTGCCCTGAAATGATTAGGAGGGAAGAATGACTAAAGCCTTAGAAGGTATTCGCGTAATCGACATGACCCACGATCAGGCCGGACCATCCTGCACTCAGGTGCTCGCATGGCTGGGCGCAGAGGTAATCAAGATCGAAATGGCTGACGGCTACGGGGACCGCGCCCGTCACCTGCGCCGCGACGATCCCGACCTGGACAGCTACTTCTTCCTTGTCTTAAACAGCAACAAGAAGAGCACCACGCTAAACTTGCGAGACCCCAGAGGCAAAGAACTTTTTCGCACTCTTATTAAAGACGCCGACATTCTGGCAGAGAACCGAGGTCCTGGCGCCATGGACAGGCTTGGCTTCAGCTATGAGGAGATGAGCAAGCTGAATCCTCGTCTGATTTATGCTTCTGTAAAAGGCTTCGGTTCGTTCGGGCAATACTCCGACTACAAGTGCTTCGAGCCGATTGCACAGGCCACCAGTGGAGCCCTCAGCGCCACTGGATTCAATGACAGGCCTCCCGCGCTTCTCGGTGCTAACGTCGGTGACTCCGGCACAGGTATGCACACGGTCATAGGCATTCTGGCCGCACTGGTTCAGCGCAACGTTACCGGCAAGGGGCAGATGGTCGAGGTGGCCATGCAGGAGGCGGTGCTCAACCTCACGCGCGTCCGATACACCGGCACGCTTTCCGACGGCACTCCGGAACCAAGGCAGGATGACGAGTTCGCCGGTCGAGCTGGTCTGGTAAGCGGTCTTTTCGCCTGCTCAGAGGGCGGCCCCAACGATTACGTGTACATGATGATACCCCCGGAAAATGGCGGCATGTTCAAGGCGGCCATGGACGTTATTGGACAGCCAGACCTTGCTGCAGATCCCAGGTTCGAGACTGAGAAAGGCCGCCACGACAACGCTGACGAGATCATGGTGGTTGTGCGGGACTGGGCCAAGACGAAGCCAAAACGCGAGGTAATGGCTGCTTTTGCGGGCAATGGAGTTCCCTGCGGAGCCGTCTTCGACACATCTGAGGTGCTTGCTCATCCCCACCTGAGGGAGCGCGGCATGATAAAGGACCTCGTCCACTCCACCAGAGGAACCTTTTCGATGATAGGCTGCCCAGTCCGCCTATCGGATTCGCCAGTGGAGCTAAGGCCTGCGCCCCTCTACGGCGAGCACTCTGACGAGGTCTTCACGACGCTCGGAGGTCTCACACAGGAGGATGTCGACGCCCTCCGCCAAGACAAGGTGATTTTATGAATCGCGACAAAGAATCTGACCGCAATGTTCATGGTCCAACATTATGACGCTGCTTCGTAGGGCATAGGCACTGATAAAATCACAACAGGTTCATAATCCGATATTCGAAAACAGCGAACGCGGTGAAGGATTGAAGCTACACTCATGACCCAAAGAAAAGATATCTTGTGTGCCTTCGGAATTGATGTAGACGCCGTAGCCGGATGGCTGGGCTCCTACGGTGGCGAGGACTCGCCACTCGACATCTCACGGGGGATGTTTTCTGGAGAGGTGGGGGTACCACGCCTGCTACAGCTGCTGGACCGCTTTGGCATCAAGGCAACCTGGTTCGTCCCAGGGCATTCCATCGAAACTTTCCCTGAACAAATCAAGGCCGTAGCGGCGGCGGGTCACGAGATAGGCGTGCACGGTTATTCGCATGAGAATCCCATAGCCATGACACCAGAGCAGGAAGAGATCGTGCTGGACCGCTGCATTGACCTCATCACGCAGGTGGGCGGCAGACGTCCGACGGGTTACGTGGCGCCCTGGTGGGAGTTTAGTCCTGTTACCAGCGACCTGCTGCTGAAGAAGGACATCAAGTACGATCACAGTCTGATGCATCAAGACTTCCAGCCACATTACGTTCGCACCGGTGATACCTGGACCAACATCGACTACACAAAGCATCCCGACGAGTGGATGAAACCTCTGGTGCGTGGCGGCAACGTAACGAACCTCATCGAGATCCCTGCTAACTGGTATCTAGACGACCTGCCTCCGATGATGTTCATCAAGGAGTCCGCGAACAGCCACGGCTTCGTAAGTCCACGAGACCTGGAGCAGACCTGGCGTGACCAGTTCGATTGGGTGTATCGGGAGTATGATTCCGCCATCTTTCCCATCACCATCCACCCAGATGTATCAGGCCGCCCGCAGGTGCTTATGATGCTGGAGAGGTTCTACTCCTACATAACCAGCCACCCAGGAGCTCGATTCGTCACCTTCGATGAGATCGCTGACAATTTCGCGGCTAAGTCCAGCAACACGTTATAATGAAATGCAAACATTGGAAGTCTCTTAATGCCTGAGTTACGAGTAAACAGGGCCAAGCAAAAGCTACGAAATGACGAGGTCGTGACTATGCTCATGGGCGGGCCACACCCGCCGGACATGATTGACCTCATGGGCCAGTTCGGTTTCGACTCTATACTGATCGAGGCCGAGCACGGACCCGTCGACTATGGCCACGTTCCAGACCTGACCAGGGCTTGCGACATCTGGGGCATAACCTCCGTTGTACGCGTGGGCGCTAACCGACCGGAGATTATCTACCGCACCTTCGACGTCGGTGCGCAGGGCATCATGGTGCCACACATCAACACACGAGAGGATGGGCTGGCGGTGGTTGACGCTTGCAAGTTCGCTCCCATCGGAAACAGGGGCATGGGCGCAGGACGACAGGCTTTCGGCGTGACCGACTATTTCCAGAAGGCCAACGACGAGACGTTAGTCACCGTACTCATTGAGGACATCGCAGCGATGGACCACCTGGACGAGCTAACCAGCGTAGATCACATAGACGTCTTCTACGTCGCACCTGGAGACCTTGCGCAAAGCATGGGGCTCATAGGCCAGACAACCCATCCGGACGTGCTAAAGATCATCGACGAGGCTATCGCCAAGATAGTCGGCAATGGCAAGATCGCCGGTGCGCTGGTCAACGACGATACGGCCAACGATTACATAGCCAAGGGCGCACGTTTTCTGGGCATTCCATGGACGCCCTGGGTTGCCAAAGGCGCACGCAACTTTCTGAATAACTTGGGTAACACGTAAAATCACTTCTATTTCGGAGTAAAGGTTTTGCCTGATTTTCAAAAATATGAGCTTGGAGACGTTGTGCTGCAGTGCGGTGAGACGCTTCGCAAGGCCCACCTAGCCTACAAGACCTACGGAGTACTAAACGCGGCCCATGACAACGCCGTCGTATTTCCGACCTTTTTCAGCGCCGACCACGTTGCCAACGAGCCTATGATAGGGCCCAACATGGCGCTGGACCCAGAGCGCTACTTCATCATTGTGCCGAACCTGTTTGGCAACGGCCTATCGTCTTCACCGAGCAACACAGACTCGCCTCATAACGCCAGCCGCTTCCCATTAGTTTCGTATTTCGACAACGTCAGCTTTCAACACCGACTGGTTGCAGAGAACTTTGGCATCGAGCAAGTCGCGCTGGTCTGCGGTTTCTCCATGGGGGCCATGCAGACTTTTCACTGGGGCGCGATGTACCCGGACATGGTGGAACGTATCGCCCCCTGGTGTGGCTCCGCCCAAACTTCGCGGCACAACTACGTCTTTTTGGAAGGCGTTAAGGCGGCGCTCAAGGCCGACTCCAACTGGAACGAGGGCGAATACATCATGCAGCCTGCCAAGGGCGTTCGAGCCGCTGCACGAGTGTACGCAGGCTGGGGACCGTCGCAGGCCTTCTACCGCGAAAAGGTGTACCTAGATATGGGCTTCTCTTCTATAGAGGACTACATCGTAAAGGCGTGGGAGGAGCGATTCCTGGGTATCGACGCTAACGACCTGCTGGCCATGGTGGCTACGTGGCAAGCCGGTGACATCAGCGCCAACGCGCTGTACAAAGGCAGCTTCGAAAAGGCCCTCGGTTCCATCAAGGCCAGGGCGCTGGTGATGCCCTCCCGGACAGACCAGTACTTCCCTCCCGAGGACAGCGAAATAGAAGTCAGCCTGATGCCCAACGCCGAATTGCGAATCATATCCTCCATCTGGGGGCACCTGGCCGGCGGCCCAGGTCGCAACCCCGTAGACACCCAGTTCCTCAACGAAGCGCTGAAGGAGCTGCTGGCGAGCTAGGCCTGCCTATAGGCATCAGTTGGTTCCTCACGGTTCAACGACAGGTCGATCTAGGCCACGACCAGAGGCAGCACCTCGTTTGTAAAGGTTGCCATCTGCGACATCTGGTTTGGCGATGCAAAGCGAACTATGAAATAGTCTACCCCAGCTGCTTTGTAGTTATTGATGGCCTCAGCGCACTTCTCCGGTGGCCCGAATACGCATAACAACTGCTTACTGACCGCTTCATAAGGCCTGCCATAGTAGGCTTGCATGAAAGCGTCGCCCTCTCTAAGGGACTCCTCCTCAGAATTCAGGTTGACTGATATGTAGAGACAGCGAGTGATGGACTGAGGATCTCGACCGGCGGCTACCGCATGTTCCGAGATGCGGTCCCAGCACTTCATGAAAATTTCCGGAGTGGTCACGTTTGTTATCCAGGCATCGCCTAGCTCGGCAACGCGTCGAAGGCCCCGTTGTACCCAGTTGCTTGATATCCAAATCGGGACGCTGGGTTGAACGGGCCTGGGCTCCAGTGTGACGTCGTTTACTGGATAGTGCTGGCCTTCACTGGTTACGTTGTCCTTTATCCACAGCTCTCGCATTAGGCGCAGGCCCTCTTCCATGCGATCAGCCCTCTCCTCTATCGGGACACCCACTGTCGTATGTTCTTGAATATACATAGCATTGTCTCCCCTGCCCGCGCCGACACCCAAGATGGTGCGACCATTGGAGATGTTGTCTATGGTGGACAGCGCATGCGCCAGGTGGACAGGGTGTCGCAGGGCCGTGAGCATTACTGCCGTACCGATCTTGACTCTTTGAGTACGCGCAGCAATAGCGGCCATAGTCGTCAAAGGCTCCATTCTGGGTTTAGACGTAATACTGTCTCCCACCCAGACTGAATCGAATCCGATTCGCTCTGCCGTCTCGGCCATCTGCCAGTTAAGCTCTACTTTAGGCTGTGCTCCATCGGCGTAAACCAGCACTCCACGGGTAGGCAAGAGCACTCCAAATTTTCTGATCTGATTGTCCATATTCTGTATATCTCCTTCAGAGTCGCGGGAGTTCCGTCTTCATTTCTTTAACTAAGAGATGAGTTCAATGAAGAGCAGCGGGGTGTTCCTCAAACGTAATAAAGGCATCAGGTCAACACACCCCCTCATCTGATGACTCACCGAGATTTATAACACATTTCCGGTTCCTTAAAGAAACGACTATCATGCGTAACTAAAACTAATTTAATTAAGGAACACGCAATGACAGCAACCTTTGGCTTCGGAAACTACCGATACGAGCTTGTGGAAGAATGGGCGGAACTACCAAACCAATGCGTGGCATCAGACGTGGCCGTGGACTCGCACGGCAAGACTTATGTTGCCATTCGCGAATGGCCTTACCCAGATGTAACCGGAGGTGCGGTGCTGGTTTTCGACATTAACGGCAAGCTGCTGGACACTTGGGGTGAGGACCTGTATGCCACCCCTCACGGAATGTGGATTGGTCCAAATGACGAGATATTCATGACCGACAGCGCGGACCACACCGTGCGCAAATACGCTCCTTCGGGTGAGCTGCTCATGACGATCGGAGTCAAGGGCCAGACGGGAGAGCTTGGTTCGCCATTCAATCGGCCGACGCGAGCTGTCATGTCTCCCGCTGGTGAGATCTTCGTTGGCGATGGATACGGCCAAAATCGTGTGCACCGATTTACGGCGAAGGGCGAGCTGATTACATCCTGGGGAGAGGACGGGACAGGCCCTGGCCAGTTCAACCTTCCGCACGACGTTACGATAGACGCCGACAACAATGTGTACGTCCTGGACAGGGAGAACGACCGCTGCCAGGTATTTGACGTTGACGGCAACTTCCTCAGAGAGTGGCCAGGCGTCCCTGGGCCCAACGACTCTGTGCTTGCCGATGACGGCCTACTTCACATCGCGACAGGACACGAAGGCATCCACGTAATGTCGTTAGACGGAAGAATGGTCGGCAAGTGGAACCAGCACGGCGAGGGACCTGGCGAGTTCAGGGGCTATCCACACGGCATTTGGATTGACGCCGCCGGGGCGGTGTATGTGGCTGAGGTCGGGGCGGAAAACGCACTTCAGAAATTCGCGCGAGTATAGCAATTAACCCGGGCGCTCTGAACTAGGTCAAGGCCTTCTGTCTATCCAAAAACTCTCGAACTTCGCGCATCGTAGGCATGGCAGCGGTGTCGCCATAGCGGGTGCAGGTTAGTGCGCCGCAAACGTTGCCGACCTCTAACGCTTTCTGAATCTCTAACTTTCGCTCTGCTCTATCCAAATGGAGGAACTCACGCAACCCATTCCTCTCAAAGATACTGCCCAAGAAGCCTGCGACAAAGGCATCACCTGCACCCACGGGATCCAACGCGTCTATCGCGTAGCCTAAATGCTCCACTAGAGTCTCTCCATCACAGGCCACAGCACCATCCATACCTCTGGTTACCACCACCACCCCGCCGCTGATCCTCTGTAAGTTTGAGGCGTACTGCTCCGCGCTATAGCCCTTGTTCCATATGGCCTCAGCCTCGTCGTGGCCAAGCTTGAACAGCGACGCATAAGGAATCATTTCGTCAACCACGGCTCTCGCTTCTGGAGGTGTCCATAGCTGCTCGCGGTAGTTCAAGTCAAAGCTGACCGGGATACCGCACTTCCTGGCGTAACGCAGCGATTCAAGGGTGGTTTGCCGGGAAGTATGGCTAAGAGCGGGCGTAATACCAGTCACGTGGAGCACGTCGGCACCTTCGAGATGCGGTCTGACCTCATCGAATGTGAGGAGACTGGCAGCGCTGCCTTCCCGGTTGTACTTCTTGACGTGCTTGTCGCCGGAAAGATGGTTCAAGAACGAGACCCCGGTGCGTTGACCGCCAAATGTGGGAGCAGCTACATGAATTCGATCACTAAGCTCATTGAGAATAAAGTGACCTGCTTCGTCGTCGCCAAGCCTGCTCACCCAGAGGGCCTCGACATCTCGCACGCCAAGCCTGAGCAGGTCAACTGCTACGTTGGATTCTGCGCCGGCGCAGTCCAGAACATACTGGCCATTCTCATCGTATGAGCCGACATATGAGGCATTGTACTGCGCCATCGTCTCGCCAAAGGTTACGAATTTGACCATGTCCTAAGTTCCGTCTGGCTAGCCTATTGGGAAGAGACGCCAGTAGGGTTATTGGGTTGGTTTCTGTGTGTGACCCAAGAGCTGTCATCTTCAACATCGGTTCGCTTGAAAGGTCCCAAATGCCATCGCAACATCACCAAATTGATTGCCACGGCAATAAGCAGACCAACGCCAACGCCAACAGGAATCAGCATAACACCCATAGCACCGCCTACTACAACTAGCACGTTAAACTCGACGTCTGCCCTGCCGATAGCTTCAGCGATTCTGCGATAATAAGCGAAGGTGCGATCCATCATAATTACGACTGCGACCATAGCTCCCAGAAACCCGAACCCAATGTAAAGCCACTTCATTAATTAGTCCTAATCCATGCATTCTGAACGGCAGACAGTCCCATCAAACCAGGGACCGAGTAATCAGCCGATGTAATATACTAATTATACTACATTACAGCATGAGGTCATCGAATACAGATTGCGAATAGCTTCGCGGGTCAAGGGCATATATTACGGCTGGTGGGTACTGGTAGGTACGGCACTACTGGCCGCCTTCACCGGTGGCGTTCTTATACATGGATCGTCTGTTTACTTCATTCCTATTCGCGATGAGTTGGCCCTCACCACAGTTCAGACTGCACTTATTTTCACTAGCTCCCGAGCGCTGGCCGGCGTAGGCGGCCCTTTCTTCGGCTGGCTGGCCGACCGTTATGGTGGTCGCCCCTTGATTATTGTCGGCAGTCTTCTGGCCGGCACGGGCTTTATGTATCTGCAGACCGTAAATAGTTACCTGCCTTTTCTCCTGGTATATCTGCTGGTGGTCTCGGTTGGGACACATTTGGGGTTCGGCCAGACTTTGCTTACCGTGACAAATCGGTGGTTCGTGCGGCGAAAGGCTATAGCCCTAACAATCCTTCTTACTGGATTTGCCGCAGGCGGCGCCATATTCGTCTTCCCCATTGGAGTAAGTGTTGAGCAGCTTGGTTGGAGAACAACTCTGTTGTACTCGGGCATATTAATCATAGTGGCTGGCCTAATCCTGTCCCTGTTAGTGCGTCACTCTCCCGAACGTATGGGTCTAACCCCTGAGAACGAACCGGAACTCCAGCCAAACACGGTAAAGGGAGAAACTGGCGATGTCTCAATAAAAAGGGATTTCACTGCGTACGAGGCCATGCGCACCAAGGCATTTTGGCTGATTCTTGGCTCATCCACTCTGCGAATTTCAGCGGAGACTGCCATCATGGTACACATTATTCCCATAATGGTGTGGAAGGGCATGGACGAGCAATCGGCTGCAGGACTGGTGTCACTCTTCTTTTTCCTTTCCATTCCGTTCCGGCTAGGGTCGGGTTTCGCAGGCCAAAAGCTGCCTTTCCAGCCAATGTTGGTTGGCGGCCTACTGGCGTCAGCTGTGGCCATGTCTCTGGTCATAAGGATAGATGCGGTGTGGGTGCTCTACCCCTTTGTCATACTACTGGCCGTCTACGAGGGCACGGTGGTGCTTCAGTGGCTGGCCCTAGGCGATTACTTCGGACGAAAGAGTTACGGTACGCTCACCGGCATCATGCGGGCATCCGACGTAGTCGGTTCCATCATGTTACCCATCTATGCCGGCTGGATATTCGACAACACCGGAAGTTACACCACATCGCTGGTTACTCTGATAGCCATGATGGCTACGGCCGCACTTCTTATTGCTTTGGCCAGGCGTCCGTCCCAGCCCTTACTGCCGCCCACGTCAGGAGACGCACCGGCCACCTTTCGTTAGTAGCACAAAGCACGAAGCGGGCATTTCGCACACAACACTCTAATACCTCGTTCTACGATTTACTGAAAGGACATTCCACGCCCTAGCCTATTCAGGGCTTCTCTGGTAAAATTGGGCCAATTTCCAACTTCTAATTCATGGAGTTTGGCGCATGACAACAGATACCAAGAAAGATCCCATATTAGTCGTAATTCAGCT
>CAJWRP010000049.1 GCA_913046025.1 uncultured Chloroflexota bacterium | reverse complement strand
GCCTATCGTGCCAGCCTTCGCAGGCCAGCTGATGCAAGGGCGACTATCAGGACCAGCAGTAGGTAGAAGGTCAGTAATAGCGTGATTTCGTCGTACTGGAACCAGCTCATACGCAGGCGGAACTCGTGCCCAAGTCCTCCAGCGGCGACGAATCCCACCACCACCGTCGTTCTGATAATAACCTCCCATCGATAAAGTAGGTATGTGAGCAGTTGCGGCAAGACCTGTGGGATAATCCCATACGCCAGCATCTGGAACTTTCCCGCGCCTGCGGAACGAAGCGCCTGTGCAGGACGGGTGTCCATGTTCTCCACGACATCTGCCGACAGCTTTCCCAAGATGCCATAGTTATGAATAGCCAGGGCAATGGCTCCCGGAAGAATCCCCGGCGATAGCATGAACACAATCAGCATGGCCCAAAGCAGCTCTGGAACGCTTCGAGTAAATACGAACGTCGCACGAAGCAGATGAAATGCTACTTTACTCGTCTTCCCTCCTGCTCCGGCTAGATCACCATAGGCCACGTTGCTGGCTGCGGGAAGAAAAGTAACTAGCACTGCCAGTCCTGCCATGGCGGTGGCCAGAACGCTCATGGCCAGGGTATCGACTGCCAACGCAGCGCCATGCTTCCATGACTCCAAACTGAGGAATGCTGGCTTGCTGGTCGAACCAGCGCCTGCTAATTCTCCTAGGAATTCAGTTATTCGTTGCCAAGTCTGAGCTGTGAAAAGGGCTGTAATGCCGCTGTCTGCGCCCAGTAGGATGTGAGCCCATGAGACTATTGCTAGAAGCAGGAAACCTGCCAGCGACGCGAGGCCGATACTTTGTCTGAATGCTAAAGGTCCCTTTGGGCGATTTGGCTCGGTTCCAACGTTATGAGCGTTCACGGGTTTACGCTCTTGCGGACCAGGCTACTCCACAGGTCTACCATGGCCACCAGACCCACCAAGAAGAACAGAAGCGTCCAGACCTCGTTGTAGAGGAGGTCGTTCAGGGATAGTTGGATCTGGTAACCCAACCCAGTAATGCCTACGAAGCTGAGGATGGCCGCAGAACGAATGCCGCATTCCAGCCGATAAAAGGTGTAGCTGAGCATATCTGGCATTGCCATGGGAAGGCGTCCGTACAGGAAGACCTTGAACTCGGAAGCGCCGGACGTCCTGAGAGCGTTCAGTGGTTCCTCAGGGACGTCCACCAGTATCTCCGAGTAGATTCGACCCAATATTCCTGCGTAGGGTATCGCCAGGGCAAATATGCCGGCGATGGGAGAGAGTCCTATGGCCACCACGAAGAGCCAGGCCCATACCAGTTCGTGTATGGAGCGCAGAAATCCAAGTACGAAACGCACACCTGCAATGGTATAAAGCCTGCTGTTGCCGTGGCGTAATAGTACGCCGGAGCCCAGCACACCCAAGGGTAGGCCGACGGCTATGGCCAACGTAAGTCCTGCCACGGCGAAGGTCACCGTTGTCCAGCTTGAGGATAGCGCCAGAGCAAGGAAGTCCGATGAGAGTTCGGGAGTGAATGCCGCCGTGAAGATCTGTCTCGCAGATTCGCCACCGCCCGGATGAACCAATTTGCCGCCCCAGTCGACGGACAGTGCGCTCCACGCCACAATGGCGATCAGAAGGTAGGTTAGGAGTCGTCGGCTTTCTAAAAAGCTACTGATGGTCGGGCGAGGTCCCATCGCTCGTCTCTTTCAACTCATATAGGCTAACAAGCCGTTCTTGGCTTAGTTCGCCTATCGGCAGATCGAATTGCACAGCACCCCCGCGCAGACCTATAACTCTTTCGAAGTACCGGGACGAGAGGTCCAAGGTGTGGATGCTGGCAATCAGGGTCTTGCCGCGCTCCGTGGCGAAATCACTCAGCATGTCGAGGATGTCGATAGCTCTTGCAGGGTCCAGCGATGATACGGGCTCATCGGCAATTATCATCTGCGGATCTTGAACTAGCAGCCGCGCGATTGCCACTCGTTGCTGCTCTCCGCCGGACAGTAGAGCCGCCCGATCACCGGCCTTGCCACTTATTCCTACCCGCTCCAGTGCTTGCATTGCCACTTGGCGATCTCTCGGCCATACCAGAGACAACAGCGATTGAGCCAGGCTCCAATCCCCCAGACGGCCGGCCAATACGTTGTGGAGGACGCTTAGGTGTGGCACCAGATCGAACTGCTGATGGATTACGCCGACGAGTCTGGACAACTCTCCCTTGGCCCTGATGTTGGAGAGGTCGTTGCCACCCAAAAAGACTGTGCCCTCGTCTGGCTGAATAACACCTGCCATTAGGTTCAGCAGTGTGGTCTTGCCACTTCCGCTAGGGCCGACAATGGCAACGGACTCCCCCGCCTTCACGGAAAGAGATAAGGCCGCAAGGGCCCACTGCCCGTTGTAGGACTTTTGCATGGACTCAATGGTGAGATGCGTTGGCGTTTGTGATTTCGTACTCGTCAATTTAGTATGCCAAGCTCCGCGGCGACGTCTTCAATCGACTGGTAGTTCTCGTTTTTGGAGACCACGAACTTCTCTGCCTGGAAAAGCTCAAGTATCTCTTTTTGTCTACCGTCAATGGCCAGGAGGGAATCTTGTACTCGGGCCGTGAAGCCTTCGCCGAAAGTCTCGTCAAGGTCTCCACGCACCGTCCAGTTATAGTCGTAGTAGGCGGGTGTCGACGAGAGCTCTCGCACCCTGCTCAGGTCCACCGCGCCTTTGGCCACGGCGCTGTCCCATACGGCTTCGTTCAGCGCACCTGCTTGAAATGCACCGCTTTCTACTAGTTTCCACGTTTTGTCGTGGGATCCGGAATAGTTCGGGGGGCTTAGAAAATCGCCGTCGGGGTCTATGCCGCTCTGCATTAGAAAATACCTCGGCATGAGGTGACCCGAGGTTGAACTCTCACTACCGAAAGTGAAGGTAACGTCTTCCAGGTCCCGCAAACTTTCGACATTGAGGTCTGTGCCGACAATGAACTTGGAGTGGAATTCTGCATCTCTCGGTCGATGAGCTATGACCTTTGAGCCAGAAACAGCGCTGCGAGCCTGAACGCCCGTGAGGCCTCCGAACCAGGCCATGTGAATTTCACCTTGCTTGAATCCGATCACCGTTGCCGCGTAATCCACGGTGGGGACAAATTTGACGTCGACACCCAGTTCGCTACTTAGGTATGAGGTCAGGACATCGTAACGGCGTGCGATAGTTGAGGAGTTCTGGTCGGGGATTCCGGCGATTTTCAGGACTGGCGTAGCTTCTTCGGCGCCACACGCAACCACCGCGAAACATAGTATGAGACCTACAGCCGCAAATAGTGGAGCTTTCATGAGAAGAGAGATTCTTTATGAAGCATGATGTATAAAGAATATTAATACTTAGTATATATTGAGTCAATGTAATTGCTTTAACACTTGGGACTGGGGAGGCTCAGTGGGTGTCGAATCTAGTAACCGTCGTAAAGCTTGCTCTGGGAGAGGTCGAGCACCTGGTATAGCAGTCCACTTTCCCTAGCGGCTGCCTCGCCTTGGGGAGTGACCATGAGACGCCCTCCTGAGCCGACTACCTGACCGTTTATCATGATGGGTTCGCCGGCCACGAAGCTCATAACCGGTTCGTTGATTGATGGATCCAATACGGTGATGTCGGCATCTGCCCCTTCTGTAAAGTGGCCCTTGTCCTGAAGGCCAAGCATTCTCGCCGGAGTCAGGGAGAGCTTGTTGGCCATGTCCAGTCTCGAAAGGGCCCGGAATTTGACGAGGGCCATGGTGCTCTGGATAGCAACGTTTCTGGGATGTGATCCGCCGTCCGTACTGACAGCATCGACTATGAACTCGCCGTTGGAATTCTTGGCGGTCGCCAGCTTGAATGCTGACGCAGGTAAGTTTACAGGAAAGCTCATACCTACATGGGTGTTGTTCGTTTCGTAGATATCCAGGGCCTCCTTGCCACGGATGTACATCACCTGCCCGCCCTTTTGGCCTACCACAGAGGCGTAGCCGTCTAGAATGGCCTGTCGCATTCCTTCTCTTGTGGTAGGGTAATTCCTCATGCGCAGGCAGTTCTGTGGAACGTTGGCTATCACGTTGCTGTCCTTGTCGCAAGACCCGCTGGTACCGTTCTGGACTGCATGGTAGGCCTCGGAGTTCAGCTGGCCCCGCATGCCTTCGAGTATGTCTAAGGCCTCGTCGCACTCGTCATCTGCATCTTCTATCACGCCACGGCAGTACGAGTTCACGTGGCATACGTGGAGCCGACCATCGCCAACGAGATCAGGTATCTCTCTGAGGCCGTTCAGGTGGCTGCCGGATTCTTTGGTGCCCAGGTGAAAGGCGATGTATCCCAATTGGTCGTTGCAGACGCGTATGATTTCTGAAGTGATTTCGGGACTGAAAGGATGGTAGCCGCCCAGCATCTTGATGCCAATGCACCCCTGTTGCAGTGCCAACGACACGATGTCGGCAAGCTGCGATGTAACAGGGTCCCTGCCGGGTATTGTCGAGCCGGGTATCATCGCGAAGAGGCCTGCAACGTTAAGGCCGGCTCCTCTGCGCTTGATGCCATCTATCAGATTGGGACCTGTGCCACCCATATCCAAGACTGTAGTCGTGCCTGCCTTCGCCAACATACCATAGCCAATAGCGGGGTCCCAGTTTCGCGATAGGCCTGCGACGTGGGCGTGGGTGTCAATCTGTCCTGGCATAACCCATTTGCCGGTCACGTCCACCGACTTGTCTGTTTCGTAAGGGTCTAGGTCTGGGGCTACCGCCCGGATTCTTCCGGACTTGATACCAATGTCAGCAATGCTGTCGATAGAGTTTGCCGGGTCTAGAACAGTGCCACCGGATAGAATTAGGTCAAATCGTGCCATTTAAAATTTTCAACCCCTGTGGTCTGTGAGCGATTTAAATATCGCCGCGCTAACCCAATTTGTACTACACTACCCTGAAAGCTAAATCGATTGTCTTATTTCTATGGGATTGTACATGAAAAGGAGGATAGTGATGAAGGTTGGAGTTACCTTTCCTCAAACTGAGATTGGCGCTGATCCAGGCGCCGTGAGAGCTTATGCCGAGGCGGCTGAGTCACTGGGATACGATCATATCCTGGCGTATGACCATGTGGTTGGGGCTAATCCGGAGAGTCACCCCGACCTTACCGGCCCATATCGCCATACACATCTGTTCCATGAGCCCTTCGTGTTGTTTGGCTTTCTGGCGGGCATTACCAGGACCATCGGACTGGTGTCGGGCATTGTCATACTGCCGCAGCGACAGACCGTGCTGGTTGCCAAGCAGGCAGCGGCAGCGGATGTGCTGTCTGGGGGCAGGTTGCGATTAGGTTTTGGCACCGGCTGGAACCCCGTGGAGTACGAGGCCCTGGGCGAGGATTTTCACAATAGAGGCAGGCGGTCAGAGGAGCAGATCGATCTGCTTCGAAAATTGTGGACCGAGCCTCTAGTGACCTACGAAGGCAAGTGGCACAAGGTCTCCGATGCTGGGCTGAATCCACTGCCCATTCAAAAGCCAATTCCCATATGGCTAGGTGGAGGCGTAGATGCCGTTGCCCGTAGAGTCGGTCGCGTGGCAGATGGTTGGATACTCACGGGTAAGCCGGATGACAGCAGAAAGGCACTGGTGGATACCATGCAAGCTGCTGCGAAAGAGTGCGGTCGCGATCCTAGCTCTATTGGACTCGAAGGCTGGGTTTCCGTAGGCAACCGTCCCATCGAGGACTGCTTGGTGGACGCTCTGGGCTGGAGGGAACTAGGTGCCACACATCTGTCATTCAACACAATGAACAGCGGGCTGGATACACCTCAGGCTCATATAGATGCAATCACTCGTGCGAGAGAGGTGGCAGCGGCGTTGTAGAGGCCTCTCGGAAGCATTTCTATTGCGATCGTGAAAGAAGGCTACCTGATTGGGTAGCCTTCTTTTGCAAAGTATCAGAAACTTGGGCTGGCTAATCGTCAGCCAATACGGCCTCAGGTTCGTCATCTTGCCCTGCGCCGGAGAATAGTTCGTCGAGTACCTTGTCTTCTGCTGTCTCATATTCGATCAGGTATTCGGCGATCTTCGCCAAGGTTTTGCGATTATGTGCGATTCGCTTTCTGGCGTTATCGTGGGCTTCCTCGATCAGGCGCTTGACTTCGCTGTCAATCTCTTCCGCGAAGTGGTCGCTGTAGTCAACCTGTTCATGAATCTCACGTCCAAGAAACACCATCTCCTCGCGCTTGCCGAAGGTTCGTGGACCAAGTTTCTTGCTCATTCCCAGCTGAGTGACCATAGCTCTGGCTATCTTGGTAGCTTGCTCCAAGTCGTTGCTGGCTCCTGTGGTTATCTCGCCAAACTCTAGTTCTTCAGCCGTCCGTCCACCCAAGGCGACTGCTAGTCGCGCCTCCAATTCTTTCTTGGAGACCATGCTGTGCTCTTCTTCTGGCGAGAACCGGGTATAGCCTCCCATTTGCCCTCTGGGTACAATCGATATCTTCGTTACGTTGTCAGCTTCAGGGGTAAGAAAGCCGACCAGAGCATGGCCTGCTTCGTGGTATGCCGTAATTCGTTTTTCCCGGTCGCTGACCACGCGGCTCTTGCGGGCTGGTCCGGCAATGACTCTGTCGATGGACTCCGCGAACTCCTCGTTGGTAATAGTGGTCAGGTGCCTGCGGGCTGCCAGGATGGCGGACTCGTTGACGAGGTTGGCCAGATCGGCACCGCTAAAACCTACGGTCTGCTTGGCGACCCTGGACAGGTTTATCTCATCGGCGAGGGGTTTTCCCTTCGAATGGACCTTTAGTATCTCTTCGCGCCCCTTAACGTCGGGGTTATCCAGAGTGACGCGGCGATCGAAGCGACCTGGTCGCAGAAGAGCCGGGTCCAAAATGTCCGGCCTGTTTGTGGCCGCAAGGACTATCACATTTACGCTTACGTCGAATCCATCCATCTCAACCAGAATCTGGTTCAGCGTCTGTTCACGCTCATCGTGTCCTCCGCCTAATCCAGCGCCGCGGTGTCGGCCCACGGCGTCGATCTCGTCCACGAACACGATGCAGGGAGAGTTGCGTTTGGCCTGATCGAACAGGTCACGCACGCGCGACGCGCCCACGCCGACGAACATCTCAACGAACTCGGAACCAGATATAGAGAAGAAAGGTACGTTAGCCTCACCGGCCACGGCCCTGGCTAGCAGGGTCTTCCCTGTCCCAGGAGGGCCTATCAGCAAGACGCCCTTGGGAATCTTGGCACCCAGGCTGGTGAACCGCTCAGGGAACCGCAAGAATTCCACGACCTCTTCCAGTTCTTCTTTGGCCTCTTCGACGCCGGCGACATCAGAGAAGCTGACTGAAGGACTATTGCCCACGAACATGCGGGCACGGCTCTTGCCGAAGCTGAAGGTCTGATTGCTGTTGCCCTGTGCCTGTCGCATCATGAAGAGCAGTATCGCGCCAAAGAAAATCAGGGGTAGGAAATTAATTAGGATTCCAAATATGCTTCCGAATCCGCTAGAACCCTTAACTTCGATCTGGACGTTGGAGGACAGAGGGTCTATGCCTGCCTTTTCCAAGATCTTGACAATAGATGAGTCCGTCTCTTTGTGAGATGTCAGAGTTTCCCCTGTGTTTGTATACAGGGTCAGTCTGTCGCCGTTGACCTCAATTCGGTCTATATCGCCGCCAGCCGTCATATTAATGACGTCGCTAATGGGGATCTCTCGCGAGCCGCCTAAGGGGTCCGCGAACAGGGTAAAAAATATGGCGAGTACAGCTACGATAATCAACAAGCATATGAAGCTGTTTCTCATTAGCCGGGAATTCATTTAGGTTTCCTAACTACCTATTTGACTGCGCCAACTTAGTTAGTATGGCTGGCTGATTATCAACCCTTTTACAGCACATGCTCTTCGCTGAAGCATAGTTCTATTAGCAGTATATCAGAATGGCTTTTGAAAATACCTGCACTCTGCCCTTTATGCTGCCGTCCTGCATATCACGCACGGCAAAGCCCGACGCCACAAGTCGTTATTGTTGACATCGCTTCGGAGGCGCAATACCATTCCGCCGAGCACGATACTTTAAAGCAAACTCGTACTTGCCCTCTCCACCTCTTTCATAAACTATCTGCGCAGGTAAAAACCTATATGACGAAAAATGCGCCGATGCAGCGAACACCTCTATACGAGACGCATGTTGCCCAGGGCGGAAGGCTGGTGTCCTTCGCCGGGTGGGAAATGCCGATTCAGTACGCCAGCATACTGGAAGAGGCCCGCGCCGTTCGCTCTTCTGCTGGCATATTTGACATCTCTCACATGGGGCGACTTGAAATTTCGGGGTCCGGCGCTGCGGATCTCCTGGATAGCGTTCTGAGCGCAAATGCGTCCGACCTTCGAGAGGGCCGCGCTCGTTATAACGTTATCTGTGATGAGGCTGGCGGCGTTATCGACGACTGCATAGTGTATCGCAGGTCGGATAATGCGTTTTTGCTGATCCCTAACGCTTCAAATACTGAGGCAGTGCTACAGTGGCTAGCCCAATGGAAGCCGGTTGACTCTGAAGTAGCGATAGTAAACGTCACCTCTGAATACGCCATGATAGCGGCCCAGGGTCCAGAGGCCGTTAGAATAGTGGACAGCCTATGCGATATTGACGCCTCGGCGGTGCGACCCTTCACAACTGTACAGGTGATAATTGGGTCCAGTCAGGCGTGGCTGGCTCGGACGGGTTACACCGGCGAGGACGGTTTCGAGATCATTGTCGCTTCTAATAGCGTTGTCGATCTTTGGCGTGCGCTGGTGGATGCGGGTTGTGTTCCCTGCGGACTGGGAGCGCGCGACGTGCTTCGTCTGGAGGCTGGACTGCTGTTACACGGGAATGACATGGACACAGACCATAACCCCTATGAAGCTGGTCTGGGCAGGTTTGTTAAACCGGATCGCGTGGGGTATGTGGCTGGTCCAGCGCTGACGCGAATTAGAGACGAAAGCTTATCCAGGAAACTGGTCGGCTTTGTTGTTACAGGTAGAGGCATTCCCCGCCATAATTACGCTATAATGGCCGCGGCCGAGAGCATCGGCGTAGTGACCAGTGGGGGGCACTCGCCAAACCTGGAAACCAGCATCGGTTTAGGCTACGTCGGCATCGAACATGCTGAAACCGGCACTGTCATTCAAATTAATATACGGAACAGGCTTGTCGATGCGAAAGTAACGGGATTGCCCTTTTACTCACGGAGAAGAAGCGAATGAATCCAACAAATCTGAAATATTCTGAAGAGCACGAGTGGGTCCTGGTTGAGTCTGCTACCAAGGCCCTGATAGGTATAACCGAATTCGCCGCAGAAAGCCTGGGCGACGTGGTCTTCGTTGATTTGCCTGAGGTAGGCGGAGAAGTCGGGCAAGAAGAGAAGATGGGCGAGATCGAGTCCGTTAAGGCCGTCTCAGACCTATATTCCCCTGTCAGCGGCAAGATTACCGAGCGCAACGAGCAGGTGATGGACAATCCTCAGCTCGTCAACGACTCCCCCTTTGATGCTGGCTGGATGATTCGGGTCGAGTTGAGTGATCCAAGTCAGTTAGACAAGCTATTGTCCGCTGAACAATACGATTCCTTCCTGGCCGCCCAGGACTGATCCTGATAAGCTTATGAATTCCAACGGATTCGTTTCTCCCTACAGCCCCAACACGGACAGCGACAGACGGCAAATGCTCGACGCCATCGGTGTGAGCGGCACGCCGCAGCAGGTGGGCGCTGCCCTCTGCGAACGCAA